>JAJFLT010000364.1 GCA_021772555.1 Opitutales bacterium
CCGGGAGAAAAGGAAGGCTATTTCTTATTGCCGTTGGAAAATCTGTCGCAAGAAATGAAGCAATCGTCAGTAACATCAGCCCTGCAACAGGTCGCCAGATAGACTGGCCGTAATTACTGGAGAAATCAAACAACATATCCAGAACGGACGCAAGTTTACCTGTCTCATGCCAACGTTTTGCCCGCATTTCATCGGCATGGAAACGTAAGCCCGCCTCATGATGTTTGTTATTTTCGGCCAACTCTTTTAGCCGACGTAATCGGGTGGCATCATCCTTATCACTTGCCTTTTTAAAGAATTTTTTGTAAGGTTCCGTGCGCAGTTTGCATTTTAAACCACTCAAATCCACATGGTGACTGTTTTTTGTTCCCACCATATCCACCACACAACCAAACGTACCCGAGAGTGTGAACGTTTTTTCAAAGGAAACATTTATGAAAGAGAACTCTTCGACCGCATCGCAATCTTCTAAATTGGAAAAATCAGTATACCCTTCAAATATAATATTGTTAAAAAGGACCTTTCCCTCTCCGAAGCCTGCCCCACCGAAATAGACATTTCCATCTCCGAAGCCTGCCCTACTAAAAATGACTTTTCTATCTCCAAAGCGTGTCTTTCTGAAATCGACATTTCCCTCTCCGAAACGCGCCCAAAAGAATTTGACCTCCCCATCTCCCCCATCTTCAAAGCTTGTCTCACTGAAATCGACATCTCCCTTTCCAAAACTCGCATAACTGAAATCGACAGTTCCTTTCGGGAAGTTATACCCCTTAAAGGAAATAGGACCTCCGTACTTCCTGCGCTGACTAAAATCCTCATTTTTAAAACTAACATCGGCTTCGAGATTTTCTTTAACCCATTCGTTCCATTTATCTTTGCCTCCCTCCCATAACGCAATGGCCTTTTTACCTTCCAGTTTTATCGTTTCTTCCTCTTCCACAGCTATCTCCCCTCCTTAGCTAAATCATAAAATATCCCAGCCTCATAAACCATCCGGGCAAGTATTTCGTCATCTAGATCATCAGGTGGAATGTCCTTAGGATTGAGACACACGCCACTATATTTCCCTGGGGAAACTTCCGTCATTTTGAACGTTATGCCATTGATTGAGGTTGCTGTCTGTTTGTCGAGGTCGATTCGGTAGGTGTTCATTTATCGAAAAGTCCACGAGGCATTGCACCAAACCGCTACTTGCTCAATATACACTGTCTCTTGAGGAAGGTATGTCAGCCCATATTTAGCCTTTATAGTCGTCCAACGGCTAATATAATCACAATAGTATTCTTTCCGTGGTGGCATCCATTGGTGGGGAGCTTTCAAGCCCTTGGATCGGTTTGCCCCCGCATCGGTAGCCAATAGGTTGTCTGGATCATTGGCAAAGGCTTTCTTTTGCGCCTTCGTCCAGGTTGCGCCCCCTACCTGATAGGCATGTCCCAATGGAACAATGTGATCAATGTCCATTTTCCGAGGATCATGGAACGTCTTACCTGTATATGGCCCGATCCATTCACCAGTGGCAACCTTGCAATTTCGCGTTGTTTTGTAAGATACCCGTTTCTGTGAATCACGAATCAATATTTCATTTCGCGTATTTTGGCAATCGTGATCGGCATCAATCCAATGCTTCCAATTCTTTCGATTATACTCGAGCGCGGTCGTTGAATTGCTTTGATCGCTATGATTTTGAAGCTGTTCGCCCTCAACGGTACTGCCGGAATCAGGCATGACACAAGTCGGTTTATGGCAATGGTATTGGCCTGTTTGCCGATTGACGTGACCCCCGTTCGCATCTTGACCACCTCTATGAGAAAAGGCCGTAGTAGGAAAGACGTAAAGTATCAATAAAAATAGGGTCAGCTTTTTCATAGGGATCCTTTTGAGTGTCTGAGGCAGTCCAGGCATGATATTTCAGCTTCCAGATATTGTCAATTACGCACAAAAAAACCGGACCCGAAGGCCCGGATAAAATTAACGGAATGGGACGAAAATGTTAGTCGCTTCAATACAAGTAAAAATTTTGCAAGCTACCCCAATTTAGCAGAAAACCATCCTTTGATCTTATCCCACCTTGCAACCGCTCCGCCGATGGCTGTTAGAGCGAATCCTCCTACCCAGACAGCCATTTTGCCGTAATTTTCCATTCTTTGAACCCGGACGCAAAGGCCAGAATTCGCATCATAAAGAGTCTCGTGATGCTCTTTCTGCTTCTCAACAACAGGGGCAAGCTTATCGGTAAAATGCTCTTTAATCGAAGCCGAATGCCGATCCAATGCTTTTTCGAGGTCATCCCTGGTGATACACATGCGCGAGCCTTCCTTGTTGTGGAGTCTAGAATTGATTTCACACTCCACAACCTATTTTGTGGAGCGTAGAGTAGTCTTAAATTGGCGAAGCAGGCCAATGCCCATCGTCCAGATAATCGGCAGGCAAGCTCACGGCCAGAGTTGCGGCCTTCGCCAAGATTGAGTCAATCCATGCTTTCTTTGTTTTCAGCTCTGCGATTCTCGCGACCTCCTTATCTGTTAATGCCGGATTAGATGCGTCTTCGATATGCGTTATTCTTTTATCGTAAAGCCCTAGTACCTCATGCTCGGCGTTATTCTGGTCTGAAACGCTGTATTCCGCAAGAATACGCCGACGCGCTTCTGCCTTAATCATATCTGGTGTGACCACGACAGGATCGACGGGATCGGGAGTCCCTCCGGCTACTACCCATTTCTGGTACGCTATCCAGTCCGAATTTTTAGGTTCTTCAGGGATTCCAATTTTCTTCTCATTGTTCCAAACCCCGCCCCCTTCAAGTATTTTATATTTCGCCATTGTCTTATAGCTCCGCTGAAAGGGTTATATTCCCTGCGCTTGCCGCAGGGACATA
>JAJFLT010000365.1 GCA_021772555.1 Opitutales bacterium
CGACCGCACCGTTGTGGGCGCTGCCACACCGACTGAAAAAGATCTCCACCTGGAAACGATTCCCGAGTTGGCCTCCGATTTTTTCGGCCAGAGAAGAGAAATCGGCATCGTTAATATCGGCGGGTCGGGAGTCGTCTCGGTGGAAGGTAAAATGTATGACCTTGAAAAACACGATTGCCTCTACATCGGGCGCGGCCAAAAGGATGTTATCTTTTCGAGCAAAGATGCCGCCACTCCGGCTCGTTTTTACTTTATCAGCTATCCCGCCCACACTGCCTACCCGACGCGAAAAGTAGCCTTCGAGGAGGTTACTCCAGAGGTTTTAGGCTCCGTGGAAAAATCGAATGAACGGAAACTTTACAAGTGCATACAACCTTTGACGGTGCAAAGCTGCCAGTTGGTCATGGGCATTACCTTGATAAAGGAGGGAAGCGTCTGGAACACGATGCCGCCACACACCCATTTGAGGCGTTCGGAGGTCTATCTGTATTTCGATTTGGCGCCTGAAACCGTCATTTTCCACTTCATGGGCCGTCCTCATGCGACGCGTCACCTTATTATCCGGGAGGGCGAGGCCGTATTTTCCCCCCCTTGGTCCATTCACACCGGGGCCGGCACCGGTTCCTATTCCTTCGTCTGGACGATGGGAGGAGAGAATCAAGATTTTACCGATATGGACCATGTCGGTTTGCAAGACCTGGTTTGAATCGGAGGTATTCCCGATGCCCGGCGTATTGAATTCGTTTAAACTAGATGGCAAAGTCGCAGTCGTAACCGGCGCTTCGAGAGGTTTAGGTGCGGCCATGGCCGGTGCCCTGGCTGAAGCGGGGGCGGATGTCGCCCTGGTGGCTCGCGGCGGCATGGCGCCAACCGAAGCCCTACTGGCTCCTACGGGCCGCCGGTTTCTCAGTTTGACCGCCGATTTGAAAGACCGTTCACAAACCGGGAGAATTATCCGCGACGTGTGCGACGGTTTGGGAGAGCCCGATATCCTGGTAAACAATGCGGGCACGATCCGCAGATGTGATTTTCTCGATTTCCCCGCGGAGGACTGGGACGAAGTGATGGAGGTAAACCTGTCCTCCATTTTTTTGCTCTGCCAGGATTTTTCCAAACTCCTGGTGCAATCAGGCAAACCCGGAAAAATTATTAATATCGCCTCCCTTCTCTCTTATCAGGGGGGCATTCGCGTTGCCTCCTACACCGCTTCGAAAAGCGCCCTGCAGGGTTTGACCCGTATTATGGCCAACGAACTGGCCCCCCACGGCATAAATGTCAACGCTATCGCCCCGGGCTACATGGCCACCGACAACACCCAGGCACTGCGGGATGATCCCGAGCGTAACCAGGCCATCCTGGAGCGAATTCCGGCCGGGCGCTGGGGACGCGCCGACGACCTCAATGGTGCGGTCGTATTTTTGGCTTCGGCCGCGTCCGATTACATGCAAGGCATTACCATGGCGGTTGACGGAGGCTGGCTGGCGCGTTGAGCAAACTTAATTTTTTAGTTGATCGATCTCAATGATGAATAGATTGGAGCTTTCTCAAAAATGTTTGGAGTGGTGTTGCCTGTGATGTGACCGCCGAAAACACGAGCATTGCCAGTGAGAGTATTTCCGTTGGTTTGGTATTGTAGGTTTTGTTGGGAGTGGTGTAAAAAAGGGTCAAATGCACTCGACGGCTCTAGAGGCAGATTTATTTTTCGATTATACACATCATTTGTGAAATCCCGATTTATGTTTCAAAAATAGCAGTCTATGAACGCAGAAAAAATTATCAAAATGCTTAACCTGTCGCCTTTGCCGATTGAGGGGGGCTATTATCAGATTACTTTTCGGGCGGATGAAAAAATACCGCTGGATGCGTTGCCCAAGCGCTACCCCAGCACTCGCGAATTCGCCGGTGCGATATACTTTTTGGAGACTGCGGAGCAATTCTCCGCCATGCACATGCTGCCGACGGATGAAATCTATTATCACCATCTCGGTGATCCAGTGGAGATGCTTGTTCTAGCGCCCGACGGGAGTGGGGTAATACAAATTTTGGGAACCGATCTCGATGCTGGTCATAGGCCGCAATTGTTGGCGCCACGCAACCATTGGCATGGATCACGCCCTCTTCCCGGTGGCAGATACGGATTCTCCTTAATGAGCACCTCGATGGCGCCCTCATACGCCGAGACGGATTCTGTATTCGCGGAACGTGAGGAATTAGCCAAACAGTATCCAGAATTTCGTTCTATGATCGATGCCCTTACACGGTTAGAACCTCATAATATCTGAATTGACCGCAATGAAGCGGTAGACTTTCGATATTGTCGGAGAGAGTAGCGTCAACCGCTCGTTCCTTTGGATGTGAATCCCCGGCTAGCCAAGGATTATTGTTTGAACCGGCTCGAATCCATTGATGATCCGGGTTGCGGAAACTCTGGAGATTGCGGAAAATTCGTGGATGGAATTACGTGTTCGGGGTACGGGCCACCGGTTTGTAACAAATAGTCGGGAGGTTTATGCGCATACTTCGCCGGTTTTTGTGAACATTGGCGGTCAGCCGATCGCCTCAAGGGATGGCGCCTTGTTTTTCATTCAACAAATCGATGCTCTCATCAGCAAAATGGATGAACAAGGGTTTTTTGCAACACAGCCCTGAGGGATGAAATTGTTCAAAAGTTCCGCCAAGGCCAGGACGTCTATCGAAAAATCGCCAGGCGGGATTCACCGTAATAAGGCGTCATAAATAGTTGATTTATGGGGTGAAGTAATTGTTAATAGACCCCATCTCAATTAATGGCGACGTATTCGAGGTTTGCATGTAGTCTGAAGGAGGAATGATTAGCATTAAAAATCTCGGATACCGAACGGATTGTATTTTCCACGAACACAACGGTGTCGTAGAAGAGAAGTTTGACTATTATGTGATTCGCACTCCCTCCAATCCTTCTTTCTGGTTCGGTAATTTTGTTTTATTCAAGCATTCACCTCGTGAGGGCGATTTTCTCGCCTGGACGGATATTTATCGGTTGGAATTCGGAGATCATTTAGAGCATGTTACGTTTGGTTGGGATGAGGATACACAAGGAGCTGTAGCTGAATTCAAGGATAATGGTTTCACCTTGGTAAACGATGTCGTGCTTCGAATGAGTGAATACACGGCGATCACCAGAATCAATCGCGATATTGAGATTCGAAAAATCGTCGAAGAGTGTGAATGGAACGCGGTGACCGAACTGCAAATCAATGTTGACCTGGAATATTGGGGACGCCGTGATGAAGGCGGTGCATTTAGAGGGGCCCAGACGATTGCCTATCGATGCATGTCATAGATGGGTTTTGGCAATTGGTGGGGAGCTTTTCTAAATAATGAGTTAGTTTGCACAATGGGGCTGTTTTTCGACGCTGAATGTACGATCGGAAGGTTTCAAAATGTTGCGACGGTTTCAGTCCACAGGCGAAAAGGAGTGTGTACAACCTTACTGGACCACGTGTCTGAAAATGCCTTCAAGGAGGTTGGTGTGAAAGAGCTCGTAATCAATACTGGAGATGATGAGAACAATCCCGCCAAACGTGTATACCAATCTGTAGGGTACAAGGAATGTATGAGAAGTTTTGGGCTAACTTTATCAAAACCACGCAAGTAAGAATTCAAACCAATCACTACAGGCAACGAAAAAAAACGGTGCGAATGAGCATTCAAGTTCGAAGGTAAACAGCATGAAAAAAACATACTTCCTGGCGCTGGTATTATTATCGTTGATGGCGGGTTGCCATTCGGTTCGCGAAAGAGCCGATGAATCTCTCGACATCGATGTCATGAGTTTCAATATCCGCTACGGGACTGCTCGCGATGGTGAGAATATTTGGGATAATCGGAAGAAACAGGTTAGTGATGTTATCCGCCAATATTCACCGGATGTTTTAGGATTACAGGAAGCGCTCCGCTTTCAGATTGATGAAATCAGAACGAGCCTTCCCGAGTACGGCGAGACGGGTTTGGGGCGAGACGGCGGATCGGAAGGGGAGTATTCAGCAATCCTCTATCGGATCGATCGATTCAATGTGGATGAGTCGGGAACATTCTGGCTTTCGGATACACCCGAGGTTCCGTCAACGCATTGGGGCAACCGTATTCGTCGTATTTGTAGCTGGGCACGTTTTTTTGACAAGCAGTCAGGGGCGGCCTTTTATTTCTACAATACTCATCTGGATCACAAGTCCCAACCGTCAAGGGAAAAGAGTGTTCGACTGATAGTGGACTTCATTCAAAAGCGAACACACCAGGATCCGTTTGTTTTAGCGGGAGATTTTAATGCCGGGGAGGATAATCCCGCTATCAAATACCTAAAGGGGAAGGGGAATATGGCGGACACTTTTCGGGTTCTTCATCCTGACGCGAAAGACGTTGGGACTTTCAATGGTTTTCAAGGGATATCTGATGGTCCGAAGATAGACACTATATTTGTCGGACCGAGCACCTCAATATTGCAGGCTTCCATCGTGCGGACAGAAGAGGAGGGCCGTTACCCCTCCGATCATTTTCCGGTGACCGCCAGTCTTCGCTTTGAGGCGAATGGCAAGATGAATGCAGGCGACAGCCCATAGCGGTGAGGGATTTCCGACTTCTTTTGCGATGAGCTGATCAGGCGGGGGTGGTGGCCAGGGGGTTGGCGGTTAGGCTTTGTTTGGCTTCTTCGAGGGTTTGGTGGACGTTCCAGTTTTTGTAGTCTTCAAATTCCTGGCAGGTTTTTATGACTTGGGGGCTGCCGGCGAGGGCGCCGGGTACGGCCAGGTTGGCGCATTCTTCCAGCGCTTCGCCGATCAGTTCAAATGTCTCCGCTTGGCAGGCTTTAACTTCGCCGGCGTCGATAACGACTTTTCCGTAACCGGCATCAACCACTTCGGCCAGTTTGGTAATGAGGGTTTTTTGCATTTCGTGGATTCGCTTAAGGTCGCCGTCGGGAATGTTGATGATGAAATATTCGCCTTCTTTACGATAGAACTTGCTCGTCGTGTCGATGTTGAGGGTGCGGGCGATATTGGATTTTAAGTGCGCAAAATCAATCGGTTTGGTAATCACGGTGTTGAATCCCGATTCCTGCGCCTTGCGCTGTTCATCGGCGGCAGTTTTGATGGAGAGCCCGAAAACGGGCACGCCGCGGGTGCGGGCGTTGGAGCGCAAAAAGCGAATGAGGGAGAAAGCCCCGTTATCGGGCAGGGAGAGGCTGACGATGAGTAGGTCGACTTTGTTCTGGAGGGCGTATTCCATGGCTTCGGAAGGCCCTTGGAGGTTTTTCACGATCCAGGAATTACTGACCAGGTTTTCCTTGATTTGGCGCACGATGATCGGTTTGTCGTCGATGAGGAGGATTTTGGCCCGAGTGACGCCTTGGGCGCCTCCTCCGAGGGGCACCTTGCGGGAGTCGGGATGGGTTCCCTCCGATGTCAATCCTTGGTCATCGATCTCTTTTTTGATGGATTCGTAAGTGTCCCGCAGTTCCTCCAGAGCGACTTCGAGGGAAACCAGGCTGTTTTCGTTCAACTGGTCGATTTTTTCCACTGAATTTCTGAATTTGTAAGCGCCGAAAGTGAGGCAGGAGCCTTTCATGGCATCGAGGCGTGAAAGAGCGGGCAGCACTTCGCCATCGTTTATAAGGTTTCGTGTATCGACGATGCCTTTTTCCAGATCGGATATGAATAGATCGAGAATTTTAAGGTAGCGCACATAATCGATTTCGAGGCGGGTAATGACTATTTCGGGATCGGTCAGAACTTCGTTGGAGTTTTTTCTTTTGGCAGGAATTTTTTCGGCCACCTTGCGGACTTGCTGGATCAATCGAGATGCTTTAAAAGGTTTGAGTATAAAGTCCTCCACATTGTTTTGAACCGCTTCCATGACCAGCTCGCGGTCCCGGTTCATGGTGACGAGAATGATGGGCATTTTCTCGAACCGATTGTCTTTGCGCATACGTTTAACCAGCTCGATACCGGTCAATTCGGGCATGATATTGTCGAATATGCAGAGGTCCACATCGAGGCCTTTATCCAGCATTTGCCAGGCAACCTCACCGTCATCGGCATCGACGACGTCCCAGGACTTATCGCGGCGCAGAATTTCGCACAGGGTGGTCCTGATTACGGCATCGTCATCCACGGTCAATATATTCATGGGGAAGTAGAATCTATTTCCTATGGGCTGACGGTGGCCGATAGTTGCGACTGGATGGCCTGGAAGGTTTTTTCCAGGGTGTAGAGGTGGGACTCCAGCTCTGGCAAGTCTCCGTTTTGGGCGTTGTATTCGACCATTTGGGCGACTTTCATCAATTCGTTATGGCCGCATTGTCCGGCAGAGCCCGCGATACTGTGGGCGTGAATCCTGACGTTTTCCAGGTCGCCTTTTGAGAAGGCTTTTTGGGAGAGGGAAAGGCGGTTGGAAACTTCTTTGAGGAAAACGGCGATGACCGCCTCGCTGACATACTGCAAATCTTCCTGGCCCAGTTCCTCCCCGTATTCCTCCAATTGATTTGCCAGCGATTGCTCGAGTTTACTGATTTCCGGTGTGGATTCGGTTTTAAATTCTTCCGGCTTCGGGATTTTACCGTTTAAAGTAACTTCAGGCAGGCGGTTTCCGCGATTCATCTGGTAGTCGATCGCTCTCTGCAAGGCATCCACCAGGTTTTGTTTCTTGACCGGTTTGGCCACAAAATCGCTCATACCGGCCTCTAAAAACCTTGCCCTTTCCTCGGGCATGGCGCTCGCCGTCATGGCGATAATATAAATTTCACTGTCGAGAACCGGAGAGCCGGATTGCCGAATGTTTTTTGTTGCCGTGATGCCATCCATTTCGGGCATATTGACATCCATGAGGACGGCGTCATATTGCTCCGAGGCGAGCGCTTGGACCGCTTTCAGGCCATTGTCCCGAATATCGATCTTATGGCCCATGGATTCGACCTGTATCCTGACAATCTCCTGGTTCGTAAGGTTGTCTTCGGCCAGTAAAATCCTGAGCTTATTTCCGTGTAGTGGAGCTCCTTCCCGGTTTTTCAGTTTGGGCGAAAGGTCTGCAAAGGGGAAGCCGGAGCCGTTGACCGGTTGTTGATTTCCCTGCTTCTCCAGGCGTAGGAAGACGATGAATTCCGATCCCTGCCCGGACTCGCTTTTGACCACGATTTTTCCCCGCATCATTTCCGTCAAACGTTTACAAATGCTCAGTCCGAGGCCGGTACCGCCAAATTTGCGGGTGGTGGTGATGTCGGCCTGCTGAAATGGGTTGAACAACAGCTTCTGGCTCGATTTTGGTATCCCGATGCCAGAATCCTGAATGGTTAGACGGAGGAAAATGGATGAGGAACCCTCATTACGGCATTCCAAATGTACCCCGATGTAGCCTTTGTCGGTGAACTTAATCGCATTGCCGACCAGATTTACGAGAATTTGGCGGATGCGGGTGGGGTCTCCCATGAGGAGGCGGGGCACCTTCGGGCCAATATTCAGATCGAAGTTGAGTCCTTTTTCGAGGGCCCGGTGGCGCAGCAATTCGAGGGATGCCTCAACGGTTTTGATGAGGTCGAAGGGGATGGATTCGAGTGCCAGTTGGCCGGATTCCACTTTGGAATAATCGAGAATGTCATTGATGATGCCGAGCAGCGAATTGGCGGACTCGTGCATGGTTTTGGCGTAATGGCGCTGCCGGGGGTCGAGTTTGGTTTCCTGCAGAATCTCGCTCATACCGATGACGCCGTTTAGGGGACTGCGGATTTCGTGGCTCATCATGGCCAGAAAGGCATCTTTGGCCCGGTTGGCGGCTTCTGCTTCCTCTTTGGCCCGGGCGAGCGCTTCCTCGATTTTTTTTCGCCTTGAAATATCGTAAAACCCGGCCAGCAAGGCGGATTTCTCCTCGAATTCCACTTTGCGGATGGACATGGAAAGCCAGAACCGGTCACCGTTCAGGTTTTTCATTTCGACTTCATCGAAATCCCTCGGTTTAAAGCTTTTTATGGATTCGTTTAACTTCGATTTGAATCCGCTATCGACCAGGAAATCGAAGGCATTCTGGGCGCAGATGTGCTCCGAGGGAACCCCGAAAACCTTGGCAGCCCTTTCGTTGGCCATCAAGATATTGCCTCTGGGAACGCTGGCCAAAATGAGGGGGACAGGGGTGGCGTCGAAAATATGCTGGATGCGGTTTTTGGATTTTTGGAGGTCCTGCTGGACCTTTTTGCGGTAGGAGATCTCTCGTTGCAGTTCGAGGTGAATGCGCACCCTGGCCAGCAGTTCGGAGGGGTTGAAGGGTTTGGTCACATAGTCGGTCCCGCCGCTCTTGAAGGCTTTGACGATTTCCGAGGGTTTGTCGAAGGCGCTGAGGAAAATAACGGGAATTTCCTGAGTTTTGGAGTCGGCCTTCAGTTTGCGGCAGATCTCCACCCCGTTGATGCCCGGCAGGTCGATATCGAGGAGGATGAGGTCGGGAATGGAGTTTTCGAGATAGTCCAGGGCCTCCGTCCCATTGACTGCGTTAAATACCTGATACCCTCTGTCTTTAAAGAGAGAGGACAACAAACACCGTACAGTGCTGGAGTCATCGACAATAAGGATGTCGCCGAGTCCCCCGCCTTGGGAACCATAAACCATTGGGGGTTGAAATCGACAGTAATAATAATTTCTGAACGGAAATTTTTTAAAACTGATTCTATTTAAACCGGCGCAGTCGGAGGCTGTTGGTTACAACGGAAATGCTGCTCAGAGCCATGGCGGCACTGCCGATCATGGGATTGAGGAGCCAGCCCGTCCAGGGGTAGAGGACGCCCGCCGCGATGGGTACTCCCGCCATGTTGTAAAGAAATGCGAATAAGAGATTTTGCCGGATGATGCCCAGAATGCGGCGTGATAATCGCACCGCTACGGCCACGCCCTGGAGGTCGTTATGGATCAAGGTTATGTCACCGGCCTCGATGGCGGCCTCGGTCCCGGAGGCAATGGCGAAGCCGATATCGGCCTGGGCCAGGGCGGGGGCGTCGTTGATGCCGTCGCCGACCATTCCGAGGAGCTTTCCCTCGCTTTGCCACTGCTTGACCAGAGCGGCTTTGCCGGCGGGTTTCACCTCGGCCAGATAATGTTCAATCCCAAGTTGGCGGGCGATTTTCTCCACCGCCGACGGTTGGTCGCCCGATACCAGTCGAATATCAATTTTCAGTTTGCGAATCGTATCAATGAATTCCTGCGAGCCTGGCCGGAGAGTATCTCCCACCGTCAGCAAACCCGCGGCCTTTCCCTCGATGGAAACCAAAACGGGTGTTTCTCCGGCTTGGGAAATGGCCTCGATTTGAGGGGTCAGAATTTGCAGATCGATGTTTCTGTCCTTCATCAAGGAGAGGTTGCCGATGAGGAGCTTTTGGTTTTCAACTTCAGCCTCGATTCCGAATCCTTCCAGGGCGCGGAATTCCCGGGGTTCGCTCAAGGTTAGTCCTTTTTCTTTGGCCAGCTCGAAGAGGGCCCGGCCAACCGGATGCTCGGAGGCGGATTCGGCGCTGCCGCAAAATCGCAGGAGATCGTCCTCGTCAATCTCACTGGTAGTATGGATTTTTAATACGCGCGGTTGGCCCTCGGTCAGGGTTCCCGTTTTATCCAAAACGATGCCGTCCAGTTTGCTGGCCATTTCGAGGGCTTGGCCATTTTTGACGAGGATGCCCAACTCCGCACCCCGGCCCATTCCCACCGTGATGGCGGTGGGCGTGGCCAGACCCAGGGCGCAGGGGCAGGCGATGATGAGGACGGAGACAAATACCTGCAGGGCGAAGGGCAGGGCGGGTTCCGGCCCGAATTTCAACCAGTAGGCACCGGCGGCCAGCGCAATGACGAGGATTACGGGAACGAAATAACCGCTGACGACATCGGCCAGACGGGCAATGGGCGGTTTGGAGCTTTGGGCCTGGCGCACCAGATCGATGATTTTCCGGAGCAAGGTGTCCGTGGCCGCAGATGTCACCCGGAAGCGAAAACTTCCCGTCCGGTTCAGGGTGCCGCTGTAAACGTGGTCTTCGGGGCCTTTTTCCACCGGCATGGGTTCGCCTGTGAGCATCGATTCATCAATGGAAGAAGTTCCGGAAATGATTTCACCGTCGAGGGGCAGGATTTCGCCGGGCCGGACCAGAACGGTCTCTCCCAAGGCGACTTCATGGAAGGGCGCTTTTACCTCACGATTCCCGCGGATGACGCTGGCCGTCTTGGGTTGCAGACCGATCAGGTTTCGCAGGGCGGCGGTGGTTTTTCTTTTGGCCCTCGCTTCGAGCAACCGGCCCAACCCGACCAGAACGATGATGACCACGGTGGCGTCGTAATACAGATGGGGCGCCTGGCCCAGCCTTTCCCAGTAGGCGGGCACCACAGTAACGGAAAAGCTGTATAGGTAGGCGGTCCCGGAACCGAGCGATATGAGGGTGTCCATATCCGCGCCAAAATGCAAAAGGCGTTTCCAGGCGCTGATGAAGAAGGGGCGTCCGGTTAAAATCAAGACACCCGTGGCCAAGGCCCAGAGAATCCAGGGTTGGCCGGGAAAGACTATTTTGCCCATTGAAATGATGAGCACACCGACGGCC
>JAJFLT010000366.1 GCA_021772555.1 Opitutales bacterium
CGTTTTGCTCCAGCTTTCGCTGCAGTAACTTGACGTTAACTGGTTGATCGTCAACAACGAGGACTTTTGGAATGTTGCTCAAAATAATTCGGAAAGGGTAGTGTTTGACAGCTTTTTACTGGCGCTTAAAGGAAGAAATGAAAAAAATACCCCCAATTATACTCGGTTATTTCTGGTGATCGGAAACTTCCCTCTGGTGTATTACCTGAATCTTCCTCTTAATACTCTGTTTCTTTAAATAGTTTTATAAGTATATGACACTAATAGGATAAGACGATAATTTCAAGAATTCCATGATAACCAATCAATATTTCGGGAATATTAATAAGTTTTTTACAAAAATTTTAACAGATTTTGGCCGGAATTAACGATTAGCCAAATAATGGAGGGGATTTTAATCCACTTCACTCTTACGAGTGGCTGGAATCAATCCGTTACCGCAGGCGAAGAGTGCGTGCGTAGACGACAATTTCCTTGGAGTCGTCCAGGCCGATGGCCCCGCCGTAAATCAGCACTTTCTTTCCGAGATATTCTTGCATGGGTTTTGTTACCAGCAGCGATGTGGTGTCGACATAGGCGATGCGTTTGCCCCGGCCGGTAACAATTTGAAAATCAAATTTCGGTTTTTTCCCAATCCATCCGGTGGCTTTTTCGAAGACGCCTTCAAAATAACGCGGAGGGCTATCCGACGATGGATTGGCGTAAACGGAAGGAACGATCCCTGGAACAGATACAGCAACCGGGTCATCCGACGGATCCACGGATTTTTCATTGCCAAAACTGAGGATGGGCAGGGTTTTCGAGGGATGTTTGAAATATACGGGAAGCGATTTTGAAAAGCTGATTTCGGCCCAATCCTCGGCATAAATCAACTCGGCCGCATCCTCCTCCGTAATCACGGTAAGGACGGGGCTTTTGGATGATGCACTCAGATAAACGAGAGCGCCGGGCCTGACCGATAAATCCTTGGCCACCTCTTTGAGTTCCACATAACCCTTGAAATCGCCCCGGTAGCCCATCCAGTACCAACCCTCAGCCCGGTAATCTTCATCCATGACGGGTTCGGCCCCGGCCAGGCGGGTGTCTTCACTGGTGATATCGGCTAGTTTATGCGAGCCAATATCCGGTTCCAGGTAAAGGGCTATACTTTCCGCAGAATTTGAGATCGCCGGTGCGATCGCTAATAAGAGTAGAAGGAGGGCGTTTTTTCCCATTTTATTATCCGGTCGTTTCTCCTTTTAAAATTGGTACAAAAAAATGGTTTTGTCAGCCTAATAGTAAATTTATTTCTTCGTCCGAAAGAAGACGGCTTTGCCCTGGGCCCAGCCCTCGTAGATTGAAGCCACCTATTTGAAAACGCTGCAGGCGGCGGACATAATACCCAAAATGCTCAAACATGCGACGGATTTCCCGTTTGCGTCCATGGTTCAAGTGGACCTCATACTGTTTACCGGCATCGGTTCCTTTGGCGAAGGGAATAATTTTTTCCGCCTTCAGCTTTTCACCTTCAATATAAATTCCCCGGCAGAGGGCGGCGATGGCCGAGTTGACGGCCGGCTTGTTCAGCCAGACATGGTAGCGCTTGATGATCTCATTGCGCGGGTGGGTGATGCGCTGGGCGAGACCGCCATCGCTGGTCAAGATGAGCAAGCCTTCGCTCTCCATATCCAGTCTTCCTGCGCAAAAAAGACGGCGTTTGCGGTGACGGGCCGGCAGCAGATCGAAAACCGTTTGCTCGTGATGCGGATCTTTATTGGTGCAAACCCATCCTTTCGGCTTGTTCATTAAAAGGGTGATGGGAGGCATCCGCCGCTGCTTAACGGTTACTCCGTTGACAGAAATAATATCTTTAAAGGGTTCTATTTTCTGACCAATCTGAGCTGCAACGCCGTTCACCTTGACCACACCGTCACGGATCCATTTCTCAGCCTCCCGGCGAGAACACAGTCCCTCACTGGCCATGAATTTATGCAGCCGGACTTTTTCCAATTCCAATGTCATGATCTATCTTTTTCGGTCAATATATGCAACATGGCGGTATTGGGGGCAATTCCTACCGTTGAAAAAGTTAGGCTCGTTAGTTGAAAATCCCAATCCACTGTGTTATTTGTAAATATCCCAAAATAAGTGTTTATCGGGAATCAATCCTACAAATGTTCAACACATGGCAACTATTATCTGAAAAAATAAAGGCAAACTGGAAACTCAGTTTTTTTATTTACGCCGTTTTATCTCTTGTTTCAATTCAGGCGACTGGAACGGACCGAATTCCGATGGAAACTATTATCCAGCGGCCGGCTGTTTACAATGCCGAGCTTTCCCCGAAAGGAGATTATGTCGCTTTTCTCATTCCCGACAAAAAAAGAGACATCGTTGGCATGATGACCATGAACCTGAAAACCGGCAAAACGAATATTGTAAAACCTCATGGAACGCTGGACATTTACAATTTAAGTTGGCTCAACAACGATGAAGTTTATTTCCAGGTTGGGAAGCGCAATATTTATGTGCAGGGTCTTCACCTTGTCCATAAAGACAAGAAAAATGCTCGGGCTATCTGGTTGAGTAACATGGTAACGGTCGTGGACAGACTCCGCAATGAAGACAACCGGCTGTTGTTGTGGGTAGAAAGTGGCAGCTCGATATTCAAGGGACTTTACAAAATCA
Source organism: Opitutales bacterium (assembly GCA_021772555.1). Classification (GTDB taxonomy): domain Bacteria; phylum Verrucomicrobiota; class Verrucomicrobiia; order Opitutales; family UBA2987; genus JAJFLU01. The sequence goes on from JAJFLT010000366.1 coordinate 2,668, forward strand.
ATACCGGTAGTGATTTCAGAATCGTATCATTGGGAGGAAGAACTGGCGTCTTATACCCGAAAAATATGAAAAAAAAATATACGCTGCCAGATGGTCACTTCCTACACTGGTATGCGGATTGGGAAGGGCTTCCCCGAATGGCCTTGCTCCATCATCAAGTTGAGGATCAAACACGGTGGATTGTCCGATCGGGTATGGATCAGCCCTGGCGGGAACTTCCATTCGATATCGAAGACGTTGACATTGCCGGGTTTGATTTTGACGGGAACTATATTTTCGTAAACGTGGATCAGGGTGAAATTACGCCGGGTTTGTATCGTTACAATCTGGCCGAAAGGGAATTCGGGGAGGCTCTTTTCCGGGATTTGAATTATGACCATTCAATCAATGGCAGCCTAGCATTTTCTTTAAAAGAACGCAGATTAGTGGGATTACATTATTATCGGCAAAAACCCGTCAGTTGGTGGATATCCGATAATTTTATCAATGCACAGGCAGTTTTGGATCAATCCCTCCCCGATGGCATCAACCAGATTGTCGGTTTCAGCGATGACGACACTATTTTCCTGGCTGTTAATTTCAGCGATCGAAATCCTGGCGCTTATTTTATTTTGGACATGGAAAAACACACTATTTCGAAATTACTGGACCGGCAGCCTTGGATCGATTCAACGAAAATGGCTGCCACGAAACCTGTTTGGTATGCCGCCAGGGATGGGCTTTCCCTACTCGCCTATTTAACCTTGCCGGTGGCTGGGGCAAAGCCGTATCCAACAATTGTGCTTCCGCATGGGGGTCCTTGGGTCCGGGATGTCTGGGGCTTTGACCGCGAAGTGCAATACCTGGCCAGTCTGGGATATGCGGTTTTGCAACCGAATTACCGGGGTTCGGCCGGTTTTCATTCCGAAATCTCTCTCGAAGACAAATTCGATTTCTTAAAAATGCATGATGATGTCACGGACGCCGCCAAATACCTCATCGACGAGGGAATTGCCGATCCTCACCGTTTGGCCATCATGGGTTCTGATTTCGGCGGATATTTGGCCTTTTGCGGCGCAGTCTTCGAACCTGATCTTTACAGAGCCTGTATTACCAACGTAGGTATCTTCGATTGGTATGATTTGGTAAAATCCACCGAGTATATAAAGGGTGGATTTGCATTCGATTATTTCAGCGAACATTTGGGCAGTTTACAAGACGACGAAACCTACTTACGGAGCATTTCCCCCATTTATAGAATTGGCGATATCAACGTGCCCGTGCTGGTGGGACATGGCAAGGAGGACCACACGGCTCCTTTCCGGCAATCGCGTTCTTTATTCCGAAAACTGGAGAAGCAGAATCTACCCCACGAAAAAATCTTTATCCCTTGGGAGGGCCACGGTTATTTTTCAATTAAAAATAAAAGGAAATATTATGCCAAGGTGGAGGAATTTTTGGGTAAACATGTGCCCCTGGAACCGGGAGTAAAGGAAAGCATTGCTCTCGACCGCTAAATAACTTTAGTGGGTTGCTTTCTATCCAACTTTTTTTTCATTCACCTTCTTAATGAGTACGATTTCCGAAGATAAACCCCCACATGATAAAAATAACCCTTTTCCAGCCCGCCTGACCGAGAACTGGCTGTTGAGCAAGGAGGGTTCCATAAAGGATACCCGCCATTTTGTGGTCGATATCAAGGACAGTGGTCTGGTTTACACTTGCGGGGATTCCCTCGGGGTTTATCCGGCCAATAAATCGGAGAATGTGCAGGAACTTCTCGATGTCCTGAGCGCGAGTGGAGAGGACATGGTGCGGTTGCCCAAAAGTGAGGAAGATATTTCGCTGCGGGAGGCCCTTACGCACAAGCTGTCGTTGGCTCAACCGACTAAAAAAGTCCTCAAGGCTCTTTTGGAAGGCGGGGTAGAAGAGGAGACAAAAAATCTATTAGAGGAGAAGCTGGCCCCTGAAAATAACGAGCAAACCAAGGAATACCTGGAAAACCGAGAATTCGCCGATCTGCTGCTGGATTTTCCCGGCGCGCAACTGTCGCCGCAGGATTTTATTCTCAATATGCGAAAACTGATGCCGCGGCTCTACTCGATTGCCTCATCGCCGACGGTTTATCCCGATGAAATCCATCTTACGATTGCAGTTGTCCGCTACCATACCAATGGCCGCGACCGGGTGGGAGTCTGTTCGACTTATTTGGCGGATCGGGCGCCTTTGGAGGAGAGCTGTGTTCCGGTGTTCGTGGCCAAATCTCATTTCGGTCTGCCCGCGGACGACTCGGCGGACCTCATCATGGTGGGGCCCGGCACCGGCATCGCTCCCTTTCGCGCATTTTTGCAGGAAAGGATTGCCAGAGGCGCGACCGGACGAAGCTGGATCTTTTTTGGAGACCAACACCTTGAAACGGATTACCTTTACGGGGATGAATTTGAGAAATACCTGGCTGAAGGGCATCTCGACCGCCTGGATTTGGCCTGGTCCCGCGACCAGGACTACAAAATTTATGTTCAGGACAAAGTACTCGAAAATGCCGCCGAGTTCTGGCAATGGTTGCAAGACGGCGCTTATTTCTATGTTTGCGGAGACGCCAAACGAATGGCCAAGGATGTCAACGCCGCCCTCCATCAGATCGCCCGGGAGCAAGGCGGCATGAGCGAGGAAGAAGCCATCGCCTGGGTCAAAAACCTGAAAAAAGAAAAACGTTACCAGAGAGATGTCTATTAAACGTCTTAGTTTCACAGAAATCCCGATCCAATTTAAACCTCACTTTAATAATTTACCTTTAACGATCCATGTCTTTAGAAAATCGAGTCGCACTTGTCACCGGTGCCGGTCGCGGAATCGGCCATGCCATTGCCAAGAATCTGGCTGAAGAAGGCGCTCATGTGCTCTGTGTGAGCCGCTCGGAAAACAGTTGCGGGGCCACCGCCGAGGCCATCAATCAATCCGGCGGTTCAGCCACATCGCATGCCGTCGATGTCTCCGATGGGCCAGCCGTGGCAGAATTGGCCAAGTCCTTGCTGGAAAAACATGGCAAAGTGGATATTCTGGTCAATAATGCGGGTATCACCCGGGACGGCCTCATTCTTCGCATGTCGGAGGAAAATTGGCGCGATGTCATCGAGACCAACCTCTCCAGCTGTTTTCACTGGGTCAAAAATCTGGCTCATCCCATGGCCCGGCAGCGTTGGGGCCGCATCGTTAATATCACATCGGTCAGCGGGTTGGTGGGAAATGCCGGACAGGCCAATTACGCTTCTTCCAAGGCCGGCATGATCGGTTTGACCAAGACATTAGCCAAAGAGCTGGCCTCGCGCCAAATCACCGTCAACGCGGTGGCTCCCGGTTTTATCGAAACCGATATGACTTCTGGACTTGACGAAAAAACGCGCGACATCATCTTAAAGAACATTCCATTGAAAAGGCTGGGTCAGCCCTCTGATATTGCCCATATGGTGGATTATTTGTGCTCCGATAAGGCGGCATACATAACAGGGCAAATTTTTACAGTTGACGGCGGCATGGTCATGTGATGCGAAATACTTACCAATTTTAAACCTAATATCGAATATGGCAGATAAAACTATTGCACAGCGGGTCAGCGAAATCATTGTTAACCAGCTCAATGTCAATGAGGAGCAAGTGACTCCTGAGGCATCTTTTCTCGATGATCTCGGGGCGGACTCGTTGGACACCGTTGAGTTAATCATGGCTTTCGAGGAGGAATTTAAAGACGAGATCGATGGTGAAATCCCCGAGAGCGAAGCGGAGCAACTGCAAACCGTGGGCGATGTCGTGAAATACCTCGACGATAAGGCCGGTAGCTAACCCCCTATCGGTTTCGGCTCCTGATTTTTAACCTAACCGAGGCCGGGCGACCTCTGTCATGGACCAGCATACCCCAAACCCCCGAGTGGTTATCACAGGAATCGGGGTCGTCACCTCTCTCGGCCACGATATCGATTCTTATTGGCGTAACCTTCTGGCTGGAGAGTGCGGCATTGACCGGGTAACCCGGTTCGACCCTTCCGAATTTTCCTGTCAGGTGAGTGCCGAAGTGCAGGATTTCGACCCCACTTTGTATATGGACGCCAAGGAAGTCCGCCGCAACGATCGCTACACCCAATTGGCCATGGCCGCCGCCAAGGAAGCCATCAAAGATGGCGATCTGGATGTAACGGGCCTGGACAAGACACGTTTCGGCGTCCTCATAGGCTCCGGCATCGGCGGGATGGAGACCTTCGAGACACAATACGATCGGCTCACCAGGCTGGGGCCGCGCAAAGTCTCGCCTTTCACCATTCCCTCCCTTATCGCCAACATAGCCTCCGGAGTGGTCGCCATTGAGCTGGGTGCCAAGGGTCCCAATTTTGGGCTGGTGAGCGCTTGCTCCACCTCCACCCATGCCATCGGTGAAGCCCTTCGCATGATACGTTACGGCGATGCCGACATCATATTGGCAGGTGGCAGCGAATCTTCCGTCACCCGCTTGAGCTACGCCGGCTTTTGCTCCATGAAAGCCATGAGCACCAGCCGTAATGACGATCCCAAGCGATCCAGCCGACCCTTCGACAAGACCCGCGATGGCTTTGTAATGGGAGAAGGATCCGGTATCGTAATCATCGAAACGGAAGAACATGCCAAAGCTCGTGGGGCCAAAATTTACTGCGAACTGGCCGGTTATTCAGCCAATTGCGATGCCTATCACATCACATCGCCCGATCCCACGGGGGAAGGCCTGGCCCTTTGCCTCAATAATTCTTTAAAAGATGCCGGCATGGCTGCCCATGAGATTGGCTACATAAACGCCCACGGCACCTCCACCCAATTGAATGACAAAACCGAAACCACCGCGGTTAAACAGGTGTTTGGGGACCATGCGCACAAGCTGCTCATGAGTTCGACGAAATCCATGACCGGGCACCTCCTGGGAGCGGCTGGAGCCATTGAGGTAGCCGCCTCCATCAAGGTAATTGAAACGGGCGAAGTTCCCCCCACCATCAACTACGAAGTCCCCGACGAGGAATGCGACCTCAATTACGTGCCCAACAAAAAGACTTCGACCAAAGTCAACGCCGCCATGACCAACAACCTCGGATTCGGCGGCCACAATGCCAGTATTGTTTTAAAGGCCCTCTGACCGAGAGGTTACCGGGCAACCTTTTACGGGTGAACGCAGAAATACCGGATGGAAAATGCGGATAACCTCGGCAGCCATTAAAAAGGAACTCCGGGGATCGGGGAACAAGGCGATTGCGGATCATTCGCAGCGATTTTTCAAAACTGGCAAAGGCGATTATGCAGAAGGGGACAAATTCCTCGGCATCCGAGTGCCGGTGATCAGAAAACTGGTTAAAAAATATCGGACAACCTCTCTCACCGAGGTATTGAAGATACTCCCGTCAGGCTACCACGAGGAACGCTTGTTTGCCGTATTAATGTTGGTTGAGTTATTTTCCAAAGGGGACGAAGAGGCCAAGCTCGCCATATACCGAACCTATCTCGAAAATACCCGCTTCATCAATAATTGGGATCTTGTCGATGCCTCTGCTCATAAGATCGTGGGGGCGTATTTGGAAAAGCGAAATAAGCAAATACTTTATGAATTGGCCGAATCCGATAATCTTTGGGAGCGCAGAATTTCTATGATAACCACCTATTGGTTTATCAAGAGAGACCGCTTTGAGGATGCCTTGAAAATATCCGGTCTGCTGGTTAACGACAAAGAAGATTTGATTCACAAAGCCGTCGGTTGGATGCTGAGGGAAATCGGCAAAAGGGATCTTGATAGCGAAAGAAAATTCTTACAAAAACACTACAAAAAGATGCCCCGCACGATGCTGCGGTATGCCATCGAAAAGTTTCCAGAAGACGAAAGAAAAGCCTATTTAAAGGGTTTAGTATAGCACTTAACTGTCTTATCAATTTGTGAATGCACGCCGGAAAAACTGGCCACGGCTTGTGCGAACAGCCGATGTGGAAGTGCGCCGCTCGCTTCAGTCTTTACCCGCTGAACTGCGGCAGGCGAGCGAGGAAACCCCCTGTGTCTATGAGCCGCATCCCAATCCTGAATTGCAGGCCGAAGGGGTCGAGCGCGACATTTTGGGCCTCTTTGTGGGCGAAGCCTTTCCGGACTCGGGACAAGAGCAGCTTCCCTTGCCGCCGCAAATATTTCTATTTTTGGAAAATATCTGGGACTATGCAGATCATAATATGGAAAACTATCGCCAGGAGGTGGGCATTACCTATCTGCATGAATTGGGGCATTATCTCGGTCTCGATGAGGAGGAACTGGAGAAACGGGGCATGGATTGACGGCGGGCGGTATCGGCCTGGCTTCCGAGCCTCACTCATTTAAAGAGAGTGAATGGCGGCCTTGTCCACGGCTAAAGCGGCTTCCTTGAGGGCTTCCGAGAGAGTGGGGTGGGCGTGAATGGTGCGGGCCAAATCTTCGGCGCTGCCGCCGTACTCCATGTGAGCCACTGCTCCGGCGATTAATTCGGAGGCGTTTTTGGCCAGAATTTGCACCCCCAGGAGCCGATCCGTTTGCGCGTCGGCGATCACTTTGACAAAACCATCCTGTGCGTCCGTGGCGATGGCCCGGCCATTGGCGGCAAAGGAAAATTTAC
>JAJFLT010000367.1 GCA_021772555.1 Opitutales bacterium
TGGACCCCGTCACAAATAATTTTCGAGCCTGACGTGAGTAGGCACCCGGTGAGCGTGGGAATACGCATGAGCCAAACGGCGCAAGGAGAACTCGTTGGATTCGTCAATCTCCTTGACAGGTCAAATCCCGATGCGCCAACCACGAATCGTGAAACCGGCGGCACGGTTGAGCGGGAGCATGGAATAATCCGCTCGAATGACGGTGGAAGAACCTGGTCGCAGCTCGAACTATTCACGCCGCCTCTGGATTGGAAATGCTTCGGCGAACCTTCGCCGGTGCTGCCCCTGACGGAGAATAGGTGGCTGTTGCCATCGCTTACCAGGCTCAATTGGCAAGGCGAATGCCCATTCGGATTGAAATCCATTGTCATGATTTCCGAAGACGGGGGCAGAACCTGGCCGAGATCGGTCGATGTCTTCAACCTTTGGACAGAAAAGAAAGTTACTTGGGAACAAAAGCAGACGATAATAACGGACAAACGCTTGTTCGCGGTAACATGGGTTTTCGATACATTAAATAAAAAAAATCTGCCTAACCGCTATACATTTTCAGAGGACGCTGGTGAAAGTTACCTGCCTTCTTTGGAGAGCCCGCTGCAAGGTCAAACCTGCACACCGTTAGCTCTGGAAGGCAACCATATATTATGCATCTATCGCCGGTTGGACAAAAATGGCCTTTGGGCACATCTTGCCCGTATAAACGGCAATGACTGGATACCCTTGGCGGAAAAATGCCTCTGGGGTGAAAATACTGAAGCCCTGGCTGGTGGGGGCGACAGCTCTATTCAGAAGCAGCACACTTTGCAATTCGGATTCCCCCAATTGATACAACTGGCGGATGGGGAATTTTTCGTAGTTTTCTGGGGGACGGAAGAAGGGCTCTCCATCATACGATGGTTCCGCTTGGACATCCAGTTATAGCATTATAAATCCCAGGGAGCAGGGTAGGACTCCTTGTAGGTTATTTTAGCGTAGTAAATACCGGAACAATTCTTTTCGTCCTCGTTGACGGGTGGAAATACCCAAGGTAACGGTTTGCCATGGATATGTTCGTGAAACATGCTCGAAACGCTCACCCGATGGAGTAAATATTGCACATTGCCGCCGGAATGGGGAAGCAATTTGCACATATCGACCTTGGGCATAGCCTCTCTTCTGATTGGAAGTCCCGCTTCCACGGTATCATAAATAATGCGGCGGTGGGAGCAGGCAAAACCGTTTGACGGATCGATGTTCCAGCAGTAAAGCGGGTCCCTTTCGTTTTTATAGGGAGTAACCGATCCCTCGCCGGCAAAGTAACGAACCACGCCATCCGGGCCGTTATAGAGTGAAACAGGCGAGCGCACACCCGGTTCCACCGGATAAACCGTTGGGCCTGGCTCCGCAAATGGATCTTCCATATATTTCCATGCAATACCTCTTCCATACCAGACATGATTCACGCAGTAATCAGTCCGGGAGGCGGTTACCCAACCGGAACCGCTTCGCGCGATATGCGTTTCGTTAACCCTTTTTTCTTCCGAATCGAAAAGATAGGGTCCCGTCTCAACCCATTCATAGAGGCCGGATTCCGGATTGAAGACATTTTTCATTGCCGCAAAACGGTTGCCTCCAAATCCGATGCAATCGACCCACGCCGTGCAGTCCGAATTATAAGGCATGGCCTGTTTTTTACACACACAGGCCTGGCCACCATCTTCCCGGTCGCAGATTGCGGCACCGGTTTGGTAGCCTTTCTGCCGCATTTCCTCGGCCTCTTGCAAAAATTCCAGATCGTCCTCCGCATCATTCAACTTCACCTGCACCCATTCCGGATATTTAGTGCGACGCACCAGTTCGGGATCAGGACTGGTGCCTTCGACATAGTTCTTTTCTGGATCGAAAGTCCGGCCCACCGTGCTCCATTTAATGACAAAGACATTGGCGTTGGGGGCAGGTTTTCCTTTGATGCGGGCTCCCTTGGGTACTCCATAAGCAATCGGTGTCCGGTGCTCTCTTTTAATTGGTAAATTGCTCTCATAACCTGGAACTTCCCAATTGGTTATGGACTGGGCCAGCATACCCTCCTTTATCAAGCGGCCATCCGGCGCATTTTCACGCAATTGATAAATAATGCTTTTATCATCGTCGTTGCCCCTAAAGCTACGGGTTGCATATATAAGAAGCCATCGGTACTTGCTCACTTGAATGCCGTTTGGGTGCGCAGGAAAAACATCATCCTTTCTGGTTTCTCCGGGGATGCTGCATTCGTAAACGAGCATACCTTTGTGTTCAATGCTTTCTATGCCGTCCGTATCGCTACTGTTTGCTGTCATTTAAATGATTCTATTATAGGAAATTCCAATCGTTATTCCAAAAGCCCCAATCGACGACCTCACCGCCGTCGTAGACAATATAATCAGGCAGTAGGTTCATGTTCAATAAATTGCCCCAGGAGATGGCGTCGGCCGCAACTCCGCCATGCACGGCGACGCATCTCCGATTGTTTTCGGGATGTGGAAAGACTGCGAAACAAGACATTTTTCTCCCTTTGTAAATTTTGCCATTCAGAGTAAGGGAATCGCCATTAAAACCAATGGGCAGTCGGTCACCATAGAGTTTCAGAAGAGCGTTGGAAGACTGCCTTCCTAAGAGGATTAAATTCTGCGTTTTTCGGTCCGTTTCGGTAAGTTCGGTATCGGGACCGTAAGATAGTTCGACATTATTCTCCCCCGGTATTCCGCCTCGGTTCACGCCTCCATTGTATTGCCGGTAGTATTCCGAAATTTTTTTGGCAAAAAGCGCCAGGTAATGGCATTCCTCATCGCTTCCGTTCGTTCCATACACGATCAGCGCATTGTCGTGAAAGAGATCGCCGATCGGCCCCGAATTTCCACGGTGTTTCTCGCCCGGAAATACATTGCTGCCTAACGACCAATGTCCAATTTCATCCTGCCGAAAAGTGGCTGGTTTGTCTAAAGCGCCGGGTTCAATAGACTGGCCGTTTATTTTAATATTATAATGAACATCTGGTGAAGAGTCGTTAGCCAATGGTCCCACGGAAAAAGCCCGGACATTTTCCGTGGCTATATCTATCTTACCTAAATTACGTTTGACTGCCTTCAGGTAACCGCGTTGGCCTCCATAGGTTTCCAATTGATCGATGGAGGCCCAGTAGGCGCGGTTATGCCGGAGTTCGAAAGTGGCCAGTTCGATTTTATCGACATTCCTTACTTTTTTCTGATCCAACAGCCAAGGGATAACTTTACTGAAAATTTCATCCGTTCGGCAACCATGACCGGTTTTGGCCATTTCTGTATATTTAACGGCGCAACCCTGTTTTTTAAGAAGTGAATACATTTCCCGTGACATTTCGACAGGCACGCCGCCTCCAATCGCGCGATCCCATTCGCCATGCACGATCCAGGTTGGCGTATGCATAAAATTCTCTGGTAGGAATACCGCCGAGCGGGCCTTCCACGACGGCTCCTCCCATTTTTGCATTGGCATGGCCAATCCTCCCGGTTTTTCCCATCGCCGGTAGTCGCAATAACCACAAAAGGGCGCCCCCGCGGAAAAAAAATCGGGATTGTGGGAAATGAGATACCACGTGGCGGCGCCACCCATGGAGCCTCCAATTAGGCAAATGCGGTCGGGGTCTATAGAATATTTTTCACTGGCACCGGCAATCACTTCTAAAGCATCCACCTCACCGTAATTTTGATAAACGGAACCTGGGCCGCGGCCGGTCGGTCTGATAGCTACACTTTCCTTGCCGGCAGCGGTGGCGAATTGCACAGTGCGTTCTACGAGGGTCATGGCGGGCTCTAGGTTGGTGACACCGGGACTAGCTTGGTC
>JAJFLT010000368.1 GCA_021772555.1 Opitutales bacterium
AGGCCATGATACAGGGAGCATCGAAACAAAAGAGGCATCGATTAGATTCAATGACGGCTTCCTGGCGTGAGTAGGGCGGTTTGTACCCGGCCATATTTTGCTCAGCCTGGGCAGAATTTAATTTTGGAGCAACAGCCATAAGCGTAAGTTTTTTGTCGTCTTATATCGTTTAGTTATTATACCTCAGTCCCTTTACCCACTAAAATCAAACAGGTTAGATTTGAAACAAATAATTTGCAAGCGCGGAGTGGGGCCGCTTTTGCGTCAACAACAGGAGGTTCAAAATGGCTAGAATCGTAAAAGGAGGTTTAATCCAGGCAACCGTCACCCACGAAGGCACCGCCCCGCTGGATGAAATCAAGGCTGCTATGATTGAAAAGCACATCGCCATGATCGAGGAGGCCGCGGCCAAAGGTTGTCAGGTGGTTTGCTTGCAGGAAATTTTTTACGGTCCTTATTTCTGTTGCGAGCAGGACATCCGTTGGTACGACACGACCGAGGAAATACCGGACGGACCCACCACGCAGTTGATGATGGAAACGGCCCGCCGTCTGGGCATGGTCCTCATCGTTCCCATTTACGAGGTGGATATAACCGGCGTTTATTATAACACCGCGTCGGTCATCGACGCCGATGGGACTTACCTGGGCAAATATCGCAAAAACCACATTCCCCATGTCCATCCCGGTTTTTGGGAAAAATTTTATTTCAAACCCGGCAACCTCGGTTATCCGGTTTTCGAGACGGCTATCGGCAAGGTCGGGGTTTATATTTGCTATGATCGGCATTTTCCCGATGGAGCCCGCTGCCTGGGCCTCAATGGGGCTGAAATCGTATTCAATCCCTCTGCCACGGTGGCGGGATTAAGTGAGTACCTGTGGAAACTTGAGCAGCCCGCCCACGCCGCGGCCAACGGCTATTTTGTCGGTGCTATCAACCGTGTGGGTTATGAGAAACCGTGGGATATGGGCGAGTTTTACGGCCAGTCCTACTTCTGCGATCCACGCGGTCAGATATTCGCCTGTGGCAGCCGCGATAAGGACGAAGTGATTGTCGCGGATATGGATTTCGATTTGATTAGAGAGGTCCGCAATACCTGGCAATTTTACCGCGACCGGCGACCGGAAACCTACGGCCCCATCACCGCGCTTTAGGCAGGTTCTTTGCCGCACCGCTTCCCACTGTGAAATATCCATTATTATGCGCTGGCATTATGGCGTGCCTGGCCACTTCACATGTATTGGCCGAACGCGCGCGCATCGTCATTGATGGACTTTTCGATGATTGGGCCGCTGTTGCTCCAGCCTACTCCGATATTGAAGGCGAGGTGAACCCGGGCCAGGTAGATTTCCTGACCCTTTGGCTGGCCGAGGATGAAGATTTCCTATTCTTCCGACTCGAATCGACTGAGGAATTCGATCCCAGCGAAAACAACCAGGTGGTTCTCTATATCGACGCCGATGACAATGCCTCGACCGGCCTGGCCATTGGCGGAATCGGGGCCGAAGTGGAATGGCGGCTGGGAGACCGGCGGGGCGTTTTGAGGCGTGACGGACAAGGGGATGCGACCATCAATTTCACCGCTTTGCGTTTTCGCGGCGCACCTACTGTGGATGCCGCGGAGTTCGAATTCGCTGTCGGGCGTACGGAAATTTCAGCCACCGCCGGTTCCGCCATTCGCATCCTCTGGCTCGATCAGGCGGGGGGCGATCGTCTCCCGGCAGAGGGCGAAACTCTCAGCTACACATTTGATCAAGGCGATGACTTGCCTCCTCTCAACCTCCTTTCATTCGAGCGGGAGCAGCCGGACGATTTGCGAGTGGTCACTTACAATGTTCTTTTCGACAATCTCTTTAATCCCAACGCCCAACCGGGATTTCGCCGACAACTTCAGGCGGTCGAGCCGGACATTTTGAGTTTTCAGGAGATTCGTAGAAATAGTGTGTCTGCAACGGTGGACCTAGTTTCGCAATGGCTGCCCTTGCCGGAGGGGGAGATCTGGCATGGGGCGGGGCGCTTCGTGCCCAATAATGACACTATCATTGTCAGCCGGTATCCCATATTGGAAACCTGGCAGCTCTTCGGCTCCAACACCACAACGGGAAACCTGGCCGCTCTTATCGACACGGAGGCGGCCATCGGTCGAAAACTTCTATTCATCAACGCCCACCTGCCGTCGGGGGCGGACGAAGTCAGACGGCAACAGGAAGTCGATCAAATTATGGGATTTATCCGCGACGCCAAAGCGATCAAAGATATCATCATACTGGAGCCAGACACTCCCATTATGATCACCGGCGATCTCAATTTGGTCGGTCGCTCGCAGCAATTACAAACTCTCCTCGATGGCGATATTCAGGATGAAGGTCGGTTTGGCCCTGATGTGACACCCGATTGGGACGGCACCGACCTGACCGATTTGATATCCCGCCATACCGATGCGCCCATGGGTTATACCTGGCGTAATGACAATGAAGGGCTCGGGTTCTGGCCCGGTCATTTGGATTTTATCATCTATTCGGACAGTGTGCTCGAAGCCGGTAATAACTTCATCGTTTTCACGCCTGAAATGCCGTCTCAGCGGCTGGCCCAATACGGTCTCCAAAGCGGTGATTCGTTTTCCTCCGACCACATGATGCTTGTGGGCGACTTTCGCATTCCCGCAGTGGATGCTCTAGGCGGGATCAACATTGCAACCGCGCCGGGTTGGCGGCACTCTCTCTGGTATGGGACTTATTTTGCCGGTTCGTATCCATGGATTTATCATCAGGAGCACGGCTGGCAGTGGATCGCTCCCAATAGCGAAGAGGGTTCGGTTTTTCTCTTTGACCAAGGCATTGGCCAATGGGTGTTCACCAACGCGGAAATTTACCGGTTTCTGTTTGTCTTCGGTCCGTCCGGTGAAGAATCCTGGATTTGGTCCTTCCCCGGTGGCAACCCGGAATTGCGATGGTTCTTTAACTTCGGCAGTCAGGAAGGGTTTTCCATCCCGCCTCAAAGTTAGGGTTCAATTAGTCGGAACCTTTTACCTCTTCCTGGTAGAGCTTATAAAGAGCCTGCGTGCCGAAATCTTCTCCTCCCTGTGAGGCAAGCACTTGGTAGAGTTTGTGGGCCAGGGTCAATCCGGGAAGATCGAGATCCATTTCCCGGGCCGAGTCGAGGGCGATGCCCATGTCCTTGATGAAATGCTTAACATAGAAGCCGGGGGCAAAGTCGCCTTTGAGGAAGCGGGGTGCAAGATTGCTTAAAGACCAGCTACCGGCAGCCCCATTTTCGATGCAGGCGATAACCGCCATCGGATCCAGGGAGGCTTTTTCCGCGTAGGCCATGGCTTCGCAAATCCCCATCATACCGTTGGCGATAGCGATTTGGTTGCTCATTTTGGTGTGTTGCCCGGAGCCCGACGGCCCCATTAAACCGATGTTTTTCCCCATCAGGTCGAACAGTGGTTTGACCCTTGTAAAAACCGCTTCATCCCCGCCCACCATGATGGAAAGCCGCGCTTCGCGGGCGCCAATATCTCCACCCGAAACCGGGGCGTCGAGAGAGCCGATTCCTTTTTCTGCCGCCTTTTCACAAATTCGCGCCGCAAGTTTGGGGCTCGATGTGGTCATGTCGACCACCACGGAACCGGCTTTTGCATTGGCCAGGATGCCGTCTTCACCCAAATAAACCGCCTCCACATCGGCCGGAAACCCCACGATGGTTATGGTGATATCCGAATTTGCAGCCACTTCCCCCGGTGAGTCCTGCCAAACGGCTCCGTCCGCCACCAATGAGTCCGCGCGTGACTTGGTGCGGTTGTAGACGTTCAGCTTATAATCGGCTTTGAGGAGGTGCCCGGCCATGCTGCGACCCATAACACCGGTTCCAATAAATCCAATAGTGTCCATATTATTCAGAGTTGAGGTTTATGTATTTTTGGATATCCGGAAAATTTTCCGGTAGTGAGAAAATGAAAAACTAAGCTTAACCGAAACCAATTTGCAAGCCCGGCTTTGTGCCATAAATTCCTGTCATCATTAGAAGAAATCCTGTCGATTTTATTGGGCGGTGAAACCGAGATCGATGGTCCAGGAGGCACCGGTTATGGCGCCAGCTTTTTCCGAACACAGGTATATAATGAGATCGGCCACCTCCTCCGGTCGTACCATTCGTTTGATGGCGGTTGATTGCAGGAAAATTTTTTCCGGCACCTCCTCCACGGGAATCCCATGCAGGGTGGCCTGATCCGCCATTTGTCCGGTGATGAGCGGCGTGTCCACATAGGCTGGACAGAGTGCGTTGGCCGAGATGCCGTGGGCTCCGCCTTCCAGGGCGGTGGTGCGGGTGAGGCCGAGCAATCCGGTTTTGGCCGTTACATAGGCGGATTTAAAGGGAGAAGCGACCAGCCCCTGAATGGAGGCTATGTTGACGATACGCCCCCAGCCCGATTTTTTCATGGACGGCCATACGTATTTGGTCAGCAAAAACGGGGCCGTCAGCATGACCATTAACATTTCATCCCACTTGTCTTCGGGAAAGTCCTCTATGGAGGCCATATGCTGAAAACCAGCGTTGTTGACGAGGATATCGACTTTCCCAAAGCGTTCTAAAGTAGTGTCAACGAGCCGACGACACGGTTCTCTGGCGGCCAAATCGGCCTGTACGAAATTCACCCCCAGGCGGTCGGCTTCCCGGTGACCTATCTCCTCATCCAAATCCGCCAGGACGACTTCAATGCCTTCCTCGACGAATTTTTGAGCTGTGGCCAGGCCGATACCGCCGGTTCCGCCGGTGATGATGGCGACTTTTTTTGTCATTTATATAACCGGAAATCCTTATTTCATTTTCCTTATTTCCATCGCCCAATCGGGGCCGTGCCTGATGTCGTGGGTGGCGGCAAAATTGCCCTGATTGATGGCCATACTTAGGTAGTAGTCGCTATTGATAAAAAGAAGGGGTTCACCCAGCGGGACATCGCCGAAGGTACGGACATAGGGCACGTTCTTTTGCCAAATAATTTTTTTCTTGTTGCGGATGGTTACGGTAACGGTTTCGCCCTCCTTTATACCGAGCTTGTCGAAGGTGCCCATATCAACCCGGCATGCCGTATTGCCGAGTCGGCCCTGGGCGGTGTAAATCACCCCGAAGGCGGAATTTCCTTTGATGTAGGGTTTCGGGTTTTCCAGTTTGACCACCTTTGCTTCCAGGAGCGGGCCGACACCTTCAAAGTCAATCACCCCGGCTGCCAGACGGGCTCCAGTGTAGGAGTATACATCCCTCCCATGAAATGTATGGGATCGTTCCGTGCCCTTGCGCCGGTTGACCGATTCATCGATTTCGCGGACAGCCTCAATGCCCAGTTTCTCCGCCACATTGGACAAGGTTCCATTGTCCGGAGTGACGAAATAATGTCCCGATTTGGTTTTCAGAACGACCGATTTCCTGACCGTGCCAACCCCCGGATCGACCACCGATACGAACACCGTGCCGGATGGCCAGGCTGGAGCATTGTATTCAAAGCTACGGGCTGCCTGGTTGATAGCGTAAAGATCGATGAGGGGGCGTATGTAAAATATATCAAGGTCCTTGCTGACCCCGTAGGCGATCCCCTGCATGACCGCTCCCCCGAAATCGGCCTGGATGACAAGAGCGTTTTTTCCATCGGAAGTACCTCCTGTGAAAGCCAAGGCAAAAAGGGCGGTGAGAAGACGGAATTGGTAAAGGAATGGGTATTGTTTAATTTTCGTATTCATAGGCTGTCTTAATTTTTGAACTGTTGGATATTTGCTATTATGGCTGAAAAGTGAAATTGAAAGGCAATCCCAAAGTGCTGTAGAGGGACGATTTTTGTCTCCGGCAATCCTCACGCACCGCGGTTGACTTGTCAAAGAGCTGCTTTTAAGAAAGGCGGATGAATGAGTCAATGTCATCGGAATCCTTGAAACCTATCGCTGAAATACCTTATTATGAAACAGCTCCCGAAGGTCGGCGAAGAGACGGAAAGTTTTCAACGGAAGACATTCATTTCGCCCGTGACCCTTTCAAATACCATGTTGCCGCCTACCGGCGGCACGGGCCGGTTTACCGATGCTGGTTCCGCAACCAGGAATGGGTGACAATCGGTGGACTGGAAGCAAACGATTTTGCCTGGAGAAAGCCGGATATCTGGTCTTACCGAGAGGCCATGGCGGGTTTTGGCAACCAACTCGGATTTCGCCATGTGACAACCTTGGACGGGCCGCCCCACCGCCTGAAAAGGCGATCCCTCAAGCCGGGGTTCGGCAATACTATTTTTCAGTATCTACCCGCCATAAGTGCCCTGGCAGCAAACGAAATCAACCGCCACAGGGAAAAGGAAATCGACCTGCATCAATTCTTTATGGAAACGGTAATCCGTCTTTCCGCCGGCACTCTCCTTAAAACCGATCTCGATGACGAGATGGTTCAGGACATGGTTCGTTTCGAAGAGATGTTCATGCATGGAC
>JAJFLT010000369.1 GCA_021772555.1 Opitutales bacterium
ACAGCACGCATTTCAACCGGCTGATGGATGAAATACGTCAACGGATCGACAGTGGCCGTTACGGACCGCAAATCTACACCATCACCGGCAAAGCGGTTCTCGTCTCGGCCGCCGTGGACAAAATCGCCGTCAGCCAGATCGTTTCCCTGGGGAGCATTGCGGGCCTGCTCTTTATCATTACCTGCGTTCTTTTTATCTCACTGCGCTGCGGCCTCTATGCGGTTATGGCGAACATGTTCTCGGTGGCGGTTCTCTTCGCCATAATGGGCCTTCTGGGCATCCCTCTCAATGTAGGCACGTGCATGGTGGCGGCCATCACCATCGGCATCGGGGTGGACGATACTCTCCATTTGATGGTGCGTTACAACAAGGAATTGAAAAACCTCAAGGACGAGAAAAAAGCCCTCCACCAGGCCCTCAAGGATGAGCTTATTCCGGTTCTGGTCACCTCATTGGGACTTTCCGGAGGGTTTCTCATGCTGGGTTTTTCCAGTTTCGTTCCCGTCCAGCAATTCGGTATGCTGAGCGCATTCGTTGTCATTATGGCGGTCGTTACTGATATCATTTTGACCCCCGCCCTTTTATCCACCATTCGCCTCATAACCATCTGGGACCTTCTCGGGCTGGAGTTACGAAAATCTCTGCGCGAGCGCTCCAGTCTGTTTCAGGGATTGAGCGGCATGCAGGTGAAAAAATTTCTTCTCCTCTCACAATTGATAGATTGCAAAGCTGGCGATCATATCATTGCCGATGGCGAATGGGGCAATGAAATGTATGTTGTGGTGGAGGGCGATCTCGAGGTCTCTAAAATGCGTGATGGCAAAAAAGTCACCCTCAACGAATTGACCATGGGCGATGCTTTTGGCGAAATCGCCCTTATGGCCCGCAGCAAAAGGACCGCCGATATTCATTCCCGTACCGATGCCAAACTGCTCTCCATCGACTGGGACTCCCTGGAAAAAATCCAGCGCACCTCGCCCCGTCTGGCGACCAAGATATACCTCAACCTGGCCCGCATACTGGGAATGCGTTTCGTTCGTTCGCAAGACCAAATGGGCAAATAGACCCGGCCTGAACTCCGGCTTTCCACGAGGACAATTCCATGCAGGTAAATAATTCCTACATCATCTGCTCCCTGCCACGTTCCGGCAGCACCTTGCTGGCGGCGGCCTTGGCCAAAACGGGATTGGCGGGAAATCCACAGGAGTTTTTCAAAGAAGATTCACTGGCGGTCTGGAAAGGCCGGCTGGATTTAGGCCCTGACACCTCTCTGGAAAAAAGTGTAACCGAAGTAGTCGAAACCACACGCAGCGACAATGGCCTATTCGGCCAAAAGGTTATGTGGAACCACCTGGAAAAACTGGTCGTTGATCTGGGTGCAAAAGCCGCGAATTTCAATGACTTGCCTACCCATGAACTGGTGAAAGTGTTTTTTCCCGAAGCCAAAATGATTTTCATCCGGCGGGAGGACAAATTGAAACAGGCCATTTCCTTCCTCAAGGCCATGCAGTTGGAAGTATGGCACCAATTTACCGGAACCGAAATAGAGGAAGATGGCCTTAGATTCGATTATCGTGAGATTAACGTCCTGATGCAAAATATGGAAGAACAGGAGCGACAATGGCGGGAGCTTTTCGAAAAGGGAAATTTCAATTATTATGAAACCACCTATGAAACCCTTATTGCCGATTACGAAAATACTATTACCCGGATTCTGGAATTCCTGGGTCTTGGAACTGTTGAGATTCCCTCTGCTGACGAACTTGGCTTTATCCCCACCCGCAGCAAAATCAACTCTCGTTGGGAAAAGGAATACATCGAAGTCGATGAAAAGGTGCGCGAATTCGACCAATCGAATATTAGGAAAGAATTACCCGATAGTGGTTTCCATGCATCCATCACGACCGACCAAGAGGAATGGAGAGTTTGCGATTATCAGCAATTTGCCGTAAACATAAATGTTGAAAACACAAGCGATTGCCTGTGGAGAAGTGTTGGATCGGGAAAATTCCGCTATTGGATTCGATTGAAGTGTGAGTGGAAAGACGAAAGTGGAAACTCTGTTAAAACCAACTGGGCCAATCTCGACGCAGATTGCCATCCGGGGGAAACGGCGGCATTTAGCCTACTGCAGCACGCTCCTGAAAAAATTGGTGATTATACTATCGAAATCGATTTGGTGCAGGACGGGGTGGCCTCTTTTTCAGAAAAGGGAAACGAGCGGCTCATTATTCCGGTAACGGTTGCACTCAGTGAATGGCAATCCCGTATTGAGGATTATTTTGGGGAATACCGGCAGCTATCCCGCAATTACATTCATGTGCCCTGGTTCGGAGCTTTGGAAATCTCCAAATTTCCCGCCGTTTACCACCGGGCGCACGGCTGGCTCTACTGTGACGACCAGGGTGCGGCTACAGATTCATTCTGGTTTAAAACCGAAGGCATGGGCTATCTGTGGACCTCAAAAGAAAAATATCCCCTCATGTACAGCGACGAAAGGAAGGCCTGGCTGGAATACCTCAGCGATACCCATGATCCCCCGAAATACCGGGATCCGGAAACAGGCGTAAGCCATGCTGGCATACGAAGTAAATTCGAATCTTAGCCCTCCGCTGTCCGAGTGGAATCTTCACCAGTGGAAGAAGATTTTTTCAATTTCGCTTCCATGGCTAAAAACATTTGTTCCCATTCGTCGTTGATGTGGTCGGCTTGTTTCAATAGGTACCTGGGCTCGAACTGCAAATCGGGTGGGTATTCGATACCCAGAAAATCGAGCACGGCAAGAGCGGTTTCCTCGAAATTCTCAGCCAGATCTTCATAGATGATCTGTAGAGGCTCGATTCCGTTTGTAAGGAAAAACTGGTTCCAGCATTCTTCGCTTTTTATCGCAAAATTTAGGGATTCCTTGATGTCCTCGTAGATGAATTCGGGTTCTCGTTCGTTTTCGTTGAATGCCAGTCCCCTCCATTGGGAATAAACTTTCGTTTGCTGGGCTTTGACACTGGATATGGCCTGGCGGATCTTGTTCCGGCGGATTAAATGGATAAATTGAAGTTTCGGGAAAATCTCATTCAATGCGTTGATGCCCCGTTGATTGTCACAAACGGGCATGGCTTCCAGCAAACCCACATATTTTTCAAAACTACAACATCCCCACCAGAACGCATTGCACCCGAAAACCCCATTGGGGCCGGTTCCCTTTTCGTAAAGATAGTCCAGAAACTCGTCAGGCTTGTCGGGCAATAGCTCCGGCAGGTGGTGGCGTCCGGTTTCAAATTCCGGCTCCAGCCACTCCCCGGGATTTCCGGCCAACCCCGTGGTTCTCAATGCCTCATTGAGCAGGTGAGTACCCGCTCTTTGCGTTGTGCAAATCAGGTAGCATAATGTCGGTTTCATGAATCAAATCGAAAAACTTCCTGCGCCTTTGCACGCGGTGAAGTGTCCTACCAAACGACTTCTGCCTGGGAGGATTCACGGTAAATGATCTCGATGGCGTCGATTGCCACCAAGGTGCCCTCAGCCGCGGGATTTTTGTCTCCCAGAACACGCACTTCCAAAGTGTGGGTATCGCTTTCAAGCCCTTCAATCTGGGCGATGATCTGCTGTTTCTCAGGCGTCTCCGCATAGCAGTCGATAGTGCGAATGATTTTCCCATCCAATTTCAATTCCACCTTCCCGTAGCGTGGTCCCATAAACCCGTAGAGCCGTAATCCCACTCCGTGAAAGGAGAATTCCAAAGTTTGGCCTCGCTTCTCCGCCAAAGCCGTTCCCCAACCAATGGAGCCATCTAAAATTCTGTAATTCCAATCGTTTCCCTTTTTGATCCAGGGAGGTCGCGAAACATCATAAAACTCCGAATTCGTTATATACCGAAATGTCTGCCCCTTATCCGTGGAAAGTATGAAACCATTGTAGGTTCCCAGCAATATTGTGCCATCACTGTTATAGTTTGGCGACATCGCCATTGAGAACGCAGCATCAACTGGATTGCCCCGTGGGTAGGCACGTTTCCAATGCGCCCCCCTGTCATTTGATCGAAACAGCCCGCCTCCCAATGTAAGCACGTGCAGGGTCCCATCGTTTGCATAATCCTCTGAAAAAGAGAGTGAAAGCGGCTCATACCCGTCCAACCCATCTCCGCTCGTAGACCACGATTCTCCGCGGTCCATCGACTTCATAACTCCATTTGCCGTCAGCATGGAGCAAAATACTTCACCGCTGGCCTCAAAATCCGGTGCCACAAATAAATCACGCATCCATTGGTCGAGAACTTGCTCGAAAGTATCCCCGCCATCAACGGATCGAAACAGGTATTTTTTTCCGACGAACAGGGTGGAATCCTGCGCGAAGTTCGGCGATAGACCTACTCGGTTGGTCCATGCAGAAGGAATTTGAGCGATGGACTTCCAGGTAAGGCCTGCATCTTTGGAACGAAACACATCTCCTTTGATGCATACCGCATAGATCGTGCGGTCGCTGGAAAAATCCGGCGAGTAGGCGACGGAGTAGATCGGCGACCCCCATCGAAATTCCTTCGGTTCGCTGGGCGCTTTGTGCTCCAACTGGATAACCTTCCAGGTGAGCCCGCCGTCGGTCGTTCGGCGAATTCCGCTACCGACACCAGTTATAAAAAGGGAATCTTGTGCATAGTTCGGGGAGGGAGCCATGCTGTAGGCGCCCCACTCCTGGTATCTCTGGAAAGTGTTGCGCCAGGACCGTCCACCATCCGATGAGATGAGGATGCCTTGACCATAACCACCGGCAAAAAGGGAATGGTCCTCCGCATAGGTCGGCGAGATGGCAACCCTGCGCCCCATGCGGGTTGGGTTGATGCTGCTTTCCTCCCAGGTGACGCCCCTGTCGCGTGATAAATACATACCTTCGAAAGTGCCGCTGAATAAGGTGGGATCTTGTGGGTAGGAAGGCGAAAAGCTGACTGATGTGTAATGGTTTCCCTGCGCCTGCCAATTCTCGTCCACCTGCAAATCCATCAATTGCCAGGAAAATCCGTTGTTTTTAGACAGAAAGACACCCTTTGCGGGAGTGGCGGCCATTAGGTGTCGAGGATAAGGATAACCGGGGGCAACAACGATGTCGTTCACATTCGGGCCAATGTTTTCGGCAACCATGGGATGGAAAGTCTCGCCCCCATCTTTGGAGCGCAGAATGCCGGCCCCGTGAGTCGCCAACCAGAGAGTTTTATCGATCGAAAACTGGGGAGAGAAAGTGATCTTGCGAACGGAACCCGATACGGAAACAGCCTTCCAGCTATTACCGGCATCATGACTCACAAAAAGCCTGGAATCCTCCGTTGCCATGACGACTGTGCTGTCCTCCCGATAAGCGGGTGAAACGGCGAGCGCCAATATCTTGGCAGTGCCGGTGGGAAGTCCGCTCAATTGATGATAGCCGTTTTCATCGTTACGGTAGAGTTGGTGATGGGATGCCGCGAAGAGGACACCCGCCGCCTCGGCAACGCCCCTGGCCAAAGCAATGTGCTGCAATCCGGTGTGTTCGGCAATGCGTTGCCAGGTACGGCCTCGGTCCGTGGTTTTTTCCAAACCAGCCGTGCCCACCAGATAGGCAGTTCCAGAGGCACACCAATTGGGATCGATAACGATTTGGTGGATTCGACTGGACCGCATTCCCGATCGGGAGGACTCCCAGGTAAAACCACCGTCGTGGCTCGCCAGAAAGAGGTTTATAGAACCTTTTGAGGCGAGGAACACGGTTCCATCCTGGGTATAGTTCGGCGATACCGCAAAAGCGTCCACCACATCGTGGGGATGATGCCCATTTACGAAGGCCGAATGTACGAACAAAGCGGCCACAACTGCCAATCCCTGCCGAATGATCCCCAAAAGCGAATGCCGGCTCGAATTAGCCGTAAATTCGGCCCGTTGATCTCGAAAAAATCGTTGATTGATTATCCTCTCGGGAAATCTTGCTTCCATTTTGTCATCTCCAATTTAACAATATTTTTTGCGAATTGTCGGTATCCGTCGCTCAGGAGTTGGTGTTTTCCTTGGAAGATTGGGCGAGAAATCGTTGGACCCATTCATCATTTATATGATTGGCCTGTTTGATCAGTATCCTTTGGGCAAAACTTAGATCCGCGGGATAATCGATCCCTAAAAAATCGAGCACCCCAAGCGCCGTCTCTTCGAAGGATTCGGCAAGGTCCTCATAGACGATCCTGAATGGTTTAATCTCGTTTTCGTTAAAAAATTTTGCCCACGATTTATCCCCGTTTATGGCATGCTCCAACATCGTCCGAATGGAATAGTAGTCATACTTTGGTTCCTTGAAATTATCGGCTTTTTTGCCTTTCCATTGATGAAACACCTTGGTTTGCAGAACCTTGGAATGCGAAACCGCCTGCTGAAGTTTATTTTTGCGAATCAAATAAATAAAATGAAGGTTGGGAAATATTTTTCTCAAGGCCTCGATCCCTTTCCGGTTCTCGCAAACCGGAAAACCTTCCAGAATATTTATATACTTAGTAAGTAGATTATGATTCCGGCCGGACCACATGATATTGCACCCGAATACTCCGTTCGGTCCGGTCCCTTTTTCATAGAGGTATTGCAGAAATTCATCCGGATGAGACTGCCCTAGGTCCATGATAGGATTCCGCTCCGTCTCATTATCCCATTCAAACCATTCTCCGGGTGTCCCGGCCAAACCAGTATTACGAAGGGCTTCGTTAAGCAAATGGGTGCCTGATCGCTGGGTTGTGCAGATCAAATAGCATAAATCCGGTTTCATAGGGTTATGAAAGGAATATTATGTTAAGTTGCCGTCAACCAAAGAAAAGGTCGTGTCGCATTGCTCGGCCAATTCGAGGTTGTGGGTGACAATGAGGACGGCCTGCCCTTTTTGGCGAGCCAGTCGGCAGAGTAATGCAAAAATGCTGTCTGAATTTTTCTGGTCGAGATTGCCGGTCGGTTCATCTGCCAGGAGAAGGCCGGGAAAATTGGCCAGCGCCCGCCCCACGGCCACCCTTTGCTGCTCTCCGCCGGATAGATGGTAGGCCAGCCGATGGCCCTTGTCCTCCAGGCCGATGTCCTGCAGAATTTGCCCGCTGCGCTCATTCATCTCATTTTCCGTGAGGCGGTTGAGTTTTCGCATGGGCAGCATGATGTTTTCAGCCGCCGTGAATTCGGGCATGAGGAAATGAAATTGGAAAACAAAACCGATATGCTCATTGCGGGCCGGTGTGCGTTCGGCCTCCGAGGCCACCGTCATCTGCTTGCCCATCAGCCAGAGGTCGCCGTCATCGGGCCGGTCGAGTAACCCCAGCAGGTATAGCAGGGTGCTTTTCCCGCAGCCGCTCGGCCCCACCACAGCATGGACTTTTCCCGCCTCCAAAGAAAGACTGACGCCCCTCAAGGCATGCACGCGATTTTCCTCGTTTCCCAGCCAACGGTGTAGATTGCTTGCTTTGAGGACAACGCCCTCTCCGTTTTCTGGTCTGGTTTCAGTCATCCGCCCATCCTCCGAATAACTTCGCCCGGATCGATGTGGGCCGCTCTGCGGGCCGGAAGGAAACTGGCTAATAGGATTACGATAGACGCAATAAAACCCGCCCATAGGTAATGGTAAAGCGACCATTTCACGACAAAGGAATCGGCCGAGAAGACCCCCCGAATGTGTATGGGCAAGCTGGAAACGCCATAAGTCAGGGCCAAAGCGAGAATCCAACCCAGCAATATTCCGGCTATCAGGACAGCCATTCCTTGTTGCAGGAAAATGGAGATAATGTCCCCACGGGTATAGCCGATAGATCGCAAAATGGCAATTTCACGCTGTCGCTCCATCACGATCATGGCCAGGGTGTTGAACATACCCAGGCCGGCGATGACAATTATCGAGGCCATCGTAAGACCCGATGAAAAGCGCAGGACGCGAAACACATCCAGCCAGGTCTTCTCCCGCTCCTGCCAGCTATCGACATTATGCTGAAGAGTTTCTTCCAGGTGGAGAGCCACTTGAGGGGCTTTGTCGGAATCGAAAAGCGCAACCTGCAAATAGCTGCTGCCAAAGGGTTTTTTGAATAATAAACGGGCTTCATCGAGGTGGATAAAAGTTCTCGTCAAATCGTATTGACCGACGCCGGTCTCGAATATGCCGACCAGCCGGTAACGGCGCTTGGCCCCTAAATGCTCCATGAAAAGCGTATCGCCGATGTCTATTTGCAAGCGCCCGGCAAGGCGTGTGCCAATGAGTATTCCGCTCGGCTCTTCGCTATAGCGGGCCAGACTGCCGAAACGGATTTGCGATCCAAGGTCGGTTACCGAGAGATGATCGTTAAGCCGAATACCAAGGACCTCCGTTTTTAAACTCCGAAAACCACTGCTGACCGAAGCCCTCCCAGCCAACACCTCGGATACGCCGGATACGCTGGAAAATTTCTCCACGGATTCTTTTATGACCCCCGGATGACTGATACCCGGGATATAAGTGCGGCCCTCCTTCAGTGGAACCCGAAAACCTTCGGTCGAATCACCGGTATCCGCCATCAGGCTGGTAATTGGATTCTGAAATTTATCCTGCACGCGCAGCGCTCCGTTGGCGCCCAGGACGGTGCGGATAAAAAGATCTTCAAACCCGTGGGTTTGAGCCTGGGTAACGATGAAAAATGCAACCCCGAAAACGATCCCCGCAAGGGTCATCAACATGGCCCTCCTTTTGGCTAGAAGGAAACGCAGAGCGATTTGAAAATTACGCTTCATGTGCAGTAGAGAGGTGTCGGGTGTCAGGTTTCAGGTGGAGTGGGTTGTCCCCAGCACGCTTCCGGGGATGGATGCAGAATACAGATTTCATCAACTTTTCTCAAACCCTGAACACTGACACCTAAATCCCTAACTTTCATCAGTTGCTGCAATAAATTCAAAAAAGGCATGATGGATCAATTTTCCACCGCCACCGGCATCGGTTTAACCTTTTCCCCTGCGCTCAAAATACTTTGCTCCTCCAGCACGACCCATTCCCCCGGCTTCAATCCCTCCAGTATTTCAGCCTTGTTGAGGCCGATAAAACCGGGCCGGACTTTTCTGATTTCCACTTGATTATCAGTAATCACATAGACCTTGTTTCCGA
>JAJFLT010000370.1 GCA_021772555.1 Opitutales bacterium
AACAGCAGGATTCCGAATCCGGCCCCCATGTGCCAGCGTTCCTCCAATCCCGGAATGTAAAATAGAGCCCATAGAATCAGCGAACCGGCAATGACCAGCCCCAACAAAACCAGCAAGGTTCTGGACAATACCCGGTTGAGCAGTTGAAAAGCGGCCGGGCGGCGATCATTTTCCATCTCCTCGGCCAGTATGGGAACGAGGGCTGATGTCAACGCCCCTTCCCCCAGCAACCGCCGAAAGAGGTTGGGCAGAGTGAAGGCAAAGATAAAGGCCGAACTAATGGATCCGGCCCCTAAAAAAGCAAATAGCAGAATGTCCCGCAGAAGCCCTAAAATGCGCGACAACACGGTGGCAATGGCCACAATGGAGATGTTTTCCAGGAATTTAACCATTATGGGACCGCATCAAGTCATTCCGGGCGGATCGAAACGGCCGTCCACCGCCGTCCAACCACCATCCACAAAGAGGACCGTTCCGGTGATATAACTGGCCGCCTGGGATGACAAAAATACGGCCGGGGCGGCGATCTCCTCGGGTTGGGCCCAACGGTTGAATACGCATTTGGCCGCATAAGCGTCGTGCCAGTCCTTGTTTGCTTTGATCTGCTGAGTCAGAGGCGTATCGACCACTCCGGGGGCAATCGCATTGACGCGCACCCCGCTGGCCCCCAACTCCGCCGCAGCCGTCCGTACCATCTGGACAATTCCCGCCTTGGTGGCCGCATAAACCCCCTGCCCGGGCTCTACCACCTGTGCCCGGATCGATGAAAACAAAAGGATGCTTCCCCCACCCTGGGCGGCCATGATGGTCCCCGCCGCCCGCAAAACATTCAGACCGCCTTTCAGGTTCAGGTCGATGACCTTGTAAAACTCATCCTCCCCATAGGCGGCCAGCGATTTGCGAAAATTAATCGCCGGAGTGGAAATCACAATGTCGAGCCGTCCATCGGAACCACGACTCGCTTCGAGGGCGCTTTGGACAGCATTAAAATCGCGCACATCGAGAACGGCGGCCTCTGCCTCGCCGCCCGCGGACCGGATTTTTTGGGCTGTCTTTTGAGCGGAGTTTAAATTTACATCCAGGCAGGCCACCGAAGCGCCTTGGTCGGAACAGGCGACTGCCACGGCTTCACCGATCCCGGCACCGGCCCCGATGATGGCGGCGGTTTTGTTTTCCAGGCTGAATGGGGAAATGTTTTTTTTCATAAATGGCTGTCTTTAGAGATTTATTTTATGACTTCACTGGTTTTCGCCAACGCATAAATAAATGAACCAAAAGAAAAGCGCCTGCGGCCCCGATTAAGCCAATCACGAAAGGCCGCAACAGGCCGAATCCGCCACCGGGCAAAAGATGGGATCCGAGCAGGAATAAGATTCCCCCTCCGATGGCGGCGAGGGCTTCGGGCGTACCCGATCGGCGTAGGTAAAGTCCCGCTATCACCGGAACAAACAGGCTGACGCTCAAGAGCGAATAAAAAATCCCCAAAGATCCGATGACGGAGGGTAGCGCAATGGCGAGGGCCACACCCAGAACACCCCCTGCCACGGCCGCCAGACGGGCCGCCATGAGCACCTGGCGGTCGCTAGCGTCCGGGTTAAAAAACCGGCGATAGAGGTCTTGTGAAAGCGAAGTCGCGAGCATGAAAAGGATGGCGTCGGCGGAGCTGATTTCGGCCGAGAAAATGGCTGCCAAAGCCAGACTGCCCACATAAACCGGAAGGGTGTCTTTCAACAAAGTCGGTAGGGCAAGCTCTTGATCCGCCAGTTCCGGATAAAGGACTTTTGCGGCCATGCCAAAAAAAACCGGCACGAAGGCAAAAAACAAAAGAACTACTCCCTGGCTGGTAACGGCTATTTGCACCGTGCGCCGGTCACGGGCCCCATAGATTTTTTGCAGAAGCCCCGGTGAGATGATAAAAGCGGGCCCCAGAAGAAGAAGGTAAATCCAGCCGGAACTTCCATGACTCCAGAAATTCAGGGCGCCGGGATCGGCCACCGATGTCATTAAGCCGCCGAATCCACCCACCGATGACAAAATCAGGGGAATGGCCAGGGCAAATCCAACCAGCAGAACGATTAATTGCAGAATATTGATCCAGGCCGAAGCAAGCAAACCACCGGCCGTAAAATAAACCGTCATAACCGCCCCGCCCACCAGGCATCCGGCATATTTGGGCAGACCGGCCACCACATGGAGCACCCAGGCCAAGGCAATTAACTGACCCGCTAAAATAGCCAAGGTGCCCACCCAAAGCAAAGCCGCCACGATTCCCCTCACGGTTTTATTGTAGCGGCGCTCCAGGTAATCTCCCACCGTATATAAATTATGCCGGGCGGCCGCTTCCCACATTTTCGGCCCTACCCACAACCCGAGAACAATGGACCCGATTCCGGCCGATCCAACCCACCACCAGGCGCTCAAGCCATCCCGATAACCGAGCCCGGCTGCTCCCACGGTGGAACCGGCCCCAATATTGGCCGCCAGCAAGGTGGAAAAAACCAGAACCGGTCCCAGTTTTCTGCCCGCCACAAAAAAGGTCCCGGAAGATTTGACCAACCGACCGATGCCCAAACCAAGGAGTGTCAGCAAGGCAGCATAGGCCAACAGGAAAACGAGATGGGTATTCATTCCCGGTCGCTTTTCAAATCCTTGGCCGAAGGTATTCCGGGAAGCCCCTCGGCCTCGCGAATGCCCCGTAAAACCGCCTCCGCCATGACGTCGGCGGCCAATGCACCGAGAACCAGCAGGTTGGTTTCTTTCTCATAACCGCCCATACCGAGTGCAAAAATAGTGTCCCCATCGACCGGTGTGTGGGACGGGTATATGGTTCGGGCCAGACCGTCATGGGCCATCTGGGCCACCTTGGTGGCCTCCGCCTGAGTTAAGACGGCATTGGTGGCAATGACTCCCAAAGTGGTATTTTCACCTTGGGCACCGTTGGCCTGAAATCCCGAGCGAATCCGATGGCGGACATCGGCCAGGGATTTTCCATCCGGGCCCCGACTACCGGCCAATACGAAACCGGTCGCCGGGTCAATCACATCTCCCGCCGCATTGACCACCACCAGTGCAGCCACAACAAGGCCATCCGGCATTTTCAGGGCAAAACTGCCCACCCCGGATTTCATGGGCAAAACCGGATCGCCAAGTTTGCCCACGGTGGCCCCGGCTCCGGCTCCCACGCTGCCTTCTTCCACGGGCCCTCGGTTGGCGGCTTGAGCGGCCCGGTAGCCGCTGGCGGCATCGGGACGAGCGGTTCCTTTCCCGACCCAAAGATCGTACAATATGGCCGCCGGAACGATCGGCACGGGTCCAGCCCGGGTGGGAAAACCGATCCCATTTTCTTCCAGATAACGGACGACTCCAGTTGCCGTGTCCAGTCCGAATGCGCTCCCCCCGGCCAGAACGATGGCATGCACTTTTTGCACTGTGTTGACCGGATTGAGCAGGTCGGTCTCGCGTGTGCCGGGGGACCCACCCCGCACATCGACACCGGCCACAGCGCCCTCTTCCACCAGGATAACGGTGCACCCGGTGGGGCGTTCCGCCAGTGTGTCGTGCCCCACTTTGACTCCCTCCACGGCGGTCAATGTGAGTTCCGCCTGGCTCCCTGCAAACAATCCCGGTTTCTCCATCTGGCAAATGAGGAAACTGAACGAAAAAAATGTCAGGGCAACGGTATGGGTAAATTTCATGTTCATATTAATCTTTTCCTGGCAAGCCGGAAAATATACACTTTTGTGGTCGTTATAAATCCTGTCAACACTGCTCAACCATTGCCCGCCCATGTCACCCATTGAAGACAGCCTCCTACGCCGAATTGAAGATACCGGTCATGAAATGGCACAATTTGCAGCCGACCTGATAAAGATTCCGACCATAAATCCGCCCGGACAAAACTATCGGGAGTGCGCCGAGTTTATCGGTTCCCGCCTCCAGGAATTCGGGTTTGCGGTGGAGTATTTTATACCCGACGGCAGGCCCGAGCACACTGCCGACTTCCCCCGCGTCAATGTTGTGGGAGCTCGGTCCGGAAAACGGGAACGACCGGCCCTGCACCTCAACGGCCATTTCGATGTGGTGCCTCCGGGTGACGGTTGGACTCTCGATCCTTTTTCCGGAAAAATAGAAAATGGGCGCATTTACGGTCGAGGGAGCGCCGACATGAAAGGAGGGCTGGCGACCGCCATTTTTGCCGCTGAGGCGATCCGGCGCGAGGGCATCGAACTGGGCGGGCATCTTCAAATCAGCGGCTCTGTGGATGAGGAAAGCGGCGGATTTGCCGGGGTCGGTTGGCTGGCCGAAAATGGGGTAATTTGTTCAAAAAACACCGACTACGTCATCATTCCCGAACCATTCGGGACGGATCGCGTGTGTTTGGGACATCGTGGAGTTTACTGGTTCAAGGTAACCGCTCTGGGTAAAATCGCCCACGGCTCAATGCCTTTTCTGGGCGAAAATGCCATTCAAGGCATGGGCCGATTGCTCGAATCCATGCGCCGCGACCTCCTGCCCGCCCTGCGCCAAAGAAAAACGCTTATGCCAATTGTGCCCACCCAGGCGAGAAGACCTACCTTGAATATCAATTCCATTACCGGCGGCCAGGATGAAGCCAAAGGACAAACGCCTTGTGTTGCCGACCGCTGTGAAGCCATTTTCGACCGGCGATTCCTGCTGGAAGAAAGTTTCGAGGAAGTGCGGGATGAAATTAAGGAACTTCTGGCGGCAACGGAGGAAAATGAGGCGTCCCTCAAATTTGAATTAGAGGACTTAATGATGGTTCCACCCGTCAGTGCACCAAGGGACTGCGAATTAGTTCAGGCATTGGATCGGGCAGCGGTCAAGGTTTCGGGCCAACAACTGGAAAAAGTGGCCAGCCCCGGCACCTACGACCATAAACACATTCACCTGCGCGGCGGCATCGACCAATGCGTGGCCTTTGGCCCGGGCGAGCTCGAGCTGGCTCACCAGCCAGATGAATATTGCTCCATAGAGGATATGGTCGCTTACACAAAAATCCTCGCCTTAACCATACTGGATTTGACGAAATCAAATGCCTGAACTTTTGCCAGGACCTGTCGCCGTGGCACTCCAAACATCGTTCACCTGCATTTATGTGATGGATTCTAGCATTTTTAAGGATATCCTATTCATTTTAAGATCTTTTTGACGAAGTTTCACTTATTGGTCATTGAGTTTTTCGGGAAATTCGCCTATAAGAGAGGCTAAATGGGAGACGCATTTATTTTCTTGCCGATCTTTGGTCACTAGATTCTAATTCTGCAATGGCTCGAAAAATCACTTTCGTAAATTACAAAGGCGGGGTCGGCAAAACCTCGCTTATTGTCAATACAGCCGCCTGTTTGGCCCAAAAAGGCTTTCGGGTTCTACTCTTTGATTTTGACACCCAGTCAAATGCCAGCATCTGGCTCATGCGCCTGGACCGTTGGAACAAGATAAACATCTCCGGGGAAGGCTCCGTCTATTCCATTTTCAATCCAGGAAAAGCCCACCTTAGAGATTTGCTCATCAAGGATGTGGTCAAAAACAAAACGGGGGAGATCCTTCTCCCGGGTCTGGATTTGATACCCACTACTTTTAACCTGGTCGATCTGGAAAGCGATTACGAAGGCGATCCCAAAACGCCCCCCTACCTGCTCTTTCATCAGCAATTGGCAGAAATCGAATCCAACTACGACTACATCCTGTTCGACTGCCCACCCAACATCCTGAGGGCCTCCCAATGCGGCGTTTTCACCAGCAATGAAATCCTCGTGCCGGCCAATCCGGATGCCTTGAGCCTGATCGGCTTTACCCTCCTGGTGGAAAAACTGATGCTCTTCCACCGCCGCTCGGCCAGTTTTCGAGTCAGCGGCATGGGCTCAGCGGCCCAAATCAAAGGCATTATATTCAATTCCATCAAAGCCAATGTCGATATCGAGGTGCCGAAAATGCGGATGCAGTTACGCATGAATCAGTTTCGCAACCAGAAAAGAGTCTCCCCTAAAGCCAAAATATACCAGACAACGATACGAGACGCCACAGTTGTGCGAAGAGCCGTCACGCTCGGTTTACCGGTCAATTTGGTCGTCAAAGGATCGGTGGGAGATAGTGTGGTGGGCGACTATACCAAGCTGGCCGGTGAAATTGCCCGCCATGAAGACGGCATGGCTTTTTGATATTCAACTAAATGAATTCATTTAGTTTTTTTATTAATGTAAATAGTCTAACAGGCAGACTCTCAATTCGTTAAGCGAACATCAGGCAACAACCAAGGAACTTGAAAGATGGAACAATCGGGAAGAAAATACACCGCAGAAGATTGGGAGAATGTCCGTGCGACCTTCCGTTCTTCGATCATGGCTGATGTCAAACTCAGTAGTCTGGCAGAAAATGTTGGCGTCGCCAACTGGCCGATCAAAGGGGCCGAGGAAACTCCCACCAAATATATCGGCCTGACTTACCATGAAATGTTCATGATGCCTGAAATCGGGGAACATCCCGAAAGAATGGATCTGCTCATTGAGATCATCAAGGAAACCCTCGCTTTTGACGACCCCTTCGGGGACATGGTGGATCAGGTCGAGGAATCTTCCCAGCGAGATGACAATGTTCTCAAAAACATCAACAAATTGGGAATACCCATCGATTTTCCCATCGCCCTCACCGCCTTGACTGACGACACCAAAAAATTCTGCGTCAAGGAGGACCTCAACAACCTCAAGGAATTTGTCGATTTTTCCCAGCATATGGCTGAAAGCATTGTTGTGGGCGGGGACTTTCGAAGTTTTCTCAATTCCCTCGCTCATGTCGATGAAGAAGGC
>JAJFLT010000038.1 GCA_021772555.1 Opitutales bacterium
AAGGCAGCTCCAGTCATCATATTGGTCGCACCCGGGCCGATCGATGAGGTACAGGCCAGCGTCTGCCTGCGGAAGGTGGCCTTGGCAAAGCCGGTTGCGGTGTGCACCATCGACTGTTCGTTGCAGGGTTGAAAATAAGGCAGGTCCTTTCCGTGTTCCTCCAGAGCCTGCCCTAGCCCGCAAACATTTCCGTGTCCAAAAATCCCGAAGATCCCCGGAATGAGACGTTGTTGTTGCCCGTCCCGTTCACTGTATTGAACGGAAAGGAATTTTACCAGTGCTTGCGCGACGGTGAGATGGAGCGTGCTGTTTCTTTTTTTCGGCATCGTAGAACTCGCGATGTTACTGGGTCTACGCGATTAATTATCTGCCGTCAATACCAAGGCATTTGATTTCCCATGCTGGCGGTTGCATGTAAGGCCCAGCCAATTATAGGCGGTTGATATTTCAATTGTAACGGCTTTCTGATTACCAGAGGTCCGGGCCGGATTTCCTCTTCTCGACAACGGAAAGTACACCGATATGGGCGATTGGCTGGGCTTGCTCTATGTAGCTCAAGCCCCTTGGTTGTATTGCTACGAATTAGGCGCCTGGCTTTACCATCCCTGTGATTATGTTACTGAACGCGGTGCCTGGGCATTATGGCCTTCCAATCAATGGATTCTTTACGACTTATCCCAGGCGGAATACACGGAAACATGGATTGGAACACTCTACACAGCCCACACTCCTTGGGTGTATTCCTTCCGGTATGAGAAGTGGATCTTTCTAGGGCCGGAAAATGTAAACACCAGCGGCGCTTGGACCTATTGGTTGAGATAGTTCTTTATTAAAACCTATCTCAATTTCGCAGATGACGATGCAGAGAGCCATGTTGTGTCATGAACAAGGTGCGATGGGGTCTGCCACCGTGGCGCTACAAACATCATTCATCTACGAATTTGAGAGAGGTTCTTAGGCATTCGCTTTGAGTGACCTAAGACGGCGTCTCAGGTTGCCAACCGAATCATTATTAAAAGTGTTCGGGTTTAGTCCGATATTTAGGGCTCATGGAGAATCCCACTCGACGAATTGTAAAAATTGCCATTTTACTGTTGGCGCTGACTATTGCCGGAGCCGTTGGTTTCCGTATCGTTTCCAACCTTTCCTGGGTCGATAGTTTTTTTATGGCGGTTATTACATTGTCTACCGTCGGCTATCGAGAAGTCGTTCCCTTGGATGATATCGGGAAGGTTTTTGTGATTATTTACGTGGTATTCGGCTTGGGCACATTTACCTTTTGTGCGTTTCAATTAGGCCAATGGCTGGTCAGCGCGGAGATGAGATTTATATTGGAGAAACGGCGTATGAAAAAGACCATCGAGAAACTAAACGATCACTGCATAGTTTGTGGAATTGGGCGAATGGGAGAATCCATTTGTCATTACCTTAGTGGAAGGAGGAAAGAATTTGTCGTTATCGACAACGATGAAGAGCGCCTCCTGGCACTTTGCCAGGAAATGAACTGGCTTTGCATACCCGGGGATGCCACTGATGACGCAGTTTTAAATAAAGCTGGAATTGACCAAGCCAAATCTCTTGCCACAACCCTTCCTACCGACGCCGACAATATATATGTCGTCCTCTCGGCTCGCTTAATAAGTTCCAAGCTGCAAATAATCGGAAGAGCCAGCGACCAAAAAGCCATCGAAAAAATGGAGAAAGCAGGAGCCAACCGCGTTATTAGCCCGTATAACAGTGGTGCCATCAAGATGGCCAGGTTTATGATCAATCCGAGTATCGAGGATTTTCTCGAAATCACTGACAAACGCGGAAAAGATCTGGAAATTGCTGATTTCATAATATCCCCCGATAGTCCCTACGTGGGCAAAAAGCTCAATGAAACCGACCTGGAGGGGAGAGGGATCATGGTTATCGGCATCCGGCGGGCTGACGGCGGGCGTATCATGTCTCCATCGGGAGCGGTTGAACTGTCGGCGCAGGATTGCCTGTTCCTTTTCGGAAACGCCGAGGCCATCAACGCCATGCTGGAGGATTCTGCCGATTATAAGGCGGACAAAATTCGGCTGGGTGTTTCCGGTTTCCCGGTAAGCAGAAGAAAAAGGCGTATAGCCACGGGTATATATCCGGCGTCGTGAAAAGCCAGCCGAGAGCAGAATTCCAAAGGTCCACCATCTCAAGACCGGTCAAGTAGCTGTAATCGAGCCGATTATGGGTACCATTAAAAGAGAAAGGCAGGGATTTTCGCTAAGGGTATGTATCTCATTGATTGAATAAATGTATTTCGAGTTATTATAAGGTCATCAAATTGGGCTAGATACGGACATGGCCAATCCCATGCCTCCCCCGACGCATAACGTCGCCAATCCTCTTGAGATTGTCCCTTGGTGTATCTGATGAGCCAGGTGCACGATCAGTCGCGCTCCACTGGCTCCGATTGGATGTCCGAGCGCAATCGCACCCCCGTGCGCATTCACCTTTTCCTCGTCCAGACCCAATTCTCTAACGCAGGCAATTGCTTGGGCGGCAAACGCTTCGTTCAACTCTACGGTGTCAAAATCGCCCGGTCCACACTCGAGTCGCCGGCATAACATGCGGGTCGCCGCAACCGGCCCCAGACCCATGCGCAAGGGATCGCATCCAATCTGGGAAAATTCCTCGATTCTCGCCATCGGTTCCCATCCTTTTTTGTGAGCATATTCCTCCTCGCACAAAACCAGGAGCGCCGCACCATCATTGATCCCGGAAGCGTTTCCGGCTGTGATTGTGCCTTCTTTTTTTTCAAAGACTGTCTGCAGTTTTTTCAAAGCCTCCAATGTCACATCCTTGTATGGATTCTCATCTTCACTCAACTCAGGGAATGCCACCCGCTGGGAATCGAAAACCCCGTTTTTCTCCGCCTCCCGGTACTTCCGTTGGCTCTCCAACGCAAAGCGGTCCTGGTCTTCCCGTCCGATCCCTTCTTCCAGAGCAAGTCTCTCCGCAGTGAGCCCCATGTGTTCTCCACTTAAAGGGTCCGTCAATCCGTCCCATACCAAAGCGTCCACCAATTGTGAGTTTCCCAACTTATGACCGCTACGATGTTTCGGAATCAGATAGGGTGCGTTCGACATCGATTCACTGCCGCCGCATAACACCAACTGCGCCTCTCCCAACTGAATAGCTTGTGCCCCCAGCATGACTGACTTCAAACCGGATGCACACATCATATTGACCGAAAATGCAGGAATGATCTCGGGAATGCCCAGGCGCAGACTGACTTGCCGACTCATATTCATCCCTTGCCCAGCAGCGATGACATTTCCCATAATCACCTGATCCACTTTACCCAAGGGGACTTTCTTATTCAGCGCGTGACCAACCTCAACCGCCAGATCCACCGCAGTATAATCCTTCAACGCCCCCATGAATCGGCCCTGAGGACTTCGCATGGCCGCGATGATAACACTATTTCTTTTATTCATTTTTCAACATCTTTTCCAGAACCGGTGGATCAAAGTATTCCTTACGCATCTCACGCAGATTACCAATAAGCGGCTTGAACCCCATCACTGCCAGAACATCCTGCTCCAAATCCAGTCCCGGAGCGATGTCCACAATCGCCGGGGGATGAATCGAGGCGCCAAAACTCAAACCTCCCACCGCGACGTTGGCCCCGTCTTTGATACAAGCCACGCAATGCGCAGCATCGCCGAAACGCAATTCAGACTCAGGTTTCAAACGTACCAACCTCCATTCACATGAATCGTCTGTCCTGTCATATAGGAGGCCAAGGGACTGCATAAAAAGGCGACCACAGATGCCACCTCGTCGGGGTTTCCAAACCGTCCCAGTGGGACGTTTTTACGCATGGTTTCGAGTACCTCAACGGGAATACTGTCCGCCATGTCGGTGTCGATTACCCCCGGTGCAACGGCGTTCACGGTGATAGTGCGCTTGGCCAGCTCCCGGCTGAGCACTTTTGTCAACCCCACCACACCCGCTTTCGCCGCCGCATAATTCGATTGACCAAAAAATCCCACAAAGGCTGCAATGGAGACGATGTTTACGATACGTCCACCATCGCTGAGACGATCCACAACGGAACGGCACACGTTGAACGTCCCGCTGAGATTCGTCCCGATAACCGCATCCCATTCCTCTTGATTGATATTGCGGAGCGTTCGATCCTTGATAATACCGGCGTTATTCACCAATATATCGAGGTTTCCAAAGTGCTTGATCGTTTGTTCGGAAACCACGCACATCTGTTCGTAATCCCTTATATCCCCCGCCAGGGGCAAGGCGCGTTCTCCCAGATAATCGGCAAATTTTGTCGCGCTTACCAGATTCGCTCCTTTCGTATCGGGAAAGTAGTTAATGACCACATTTGCCCCGGCGCGGTGAAGCATCGAAGCGATAGCTTTTCCCAGTCCCCGACTGGCGCCAGTTATAAGTGCCGTTTTACCGCCCAGATCAATCGAGAGATTTACTTCCTTATTCATTTTTTTTTGAACCTATCTCGAAATCGCAGATGAATGATGTTTGTAGCGGCACGGTGGCACCTGCGGTGTTCCGTCGGGTCGCCAGGGCTTCCAGCCCGGCACGTCCCGACGCGCCTTGCTCATAACACATAATGGCTCTCTGCATCGTCATTTTCGAATTTGAGATAGGTTCTAGTCAGTTTACTTCATAATAAATACGCATAGAAACCTTGCCGGTTTCTTGCCCATAACCCGGGTCGTGTGCCGGTTCGTCGGGTTGAAATAGAGCGAATCTCCCGATTTCAGAACCATCCGATGCTCACCAACGGTAAATTCCAGCCGGCCCGAAAGCATATGGATGAACTCCTCTCCGCCATGTTGAAAAACTCCCGCCGGATCTCCCGGCTGAAT
>JAJFLT010000371.1 GCA_021772555.1 Opitutales bacterium
GTTCGACTCCAGTATCTCCCACCATTTTAATGTTTTGTTGGAAATGAACAGACAGGGTTTTTATCTCTCAACACTGCCAAAATTAAAAAAAGTTTTATCAGGGCACGCCCCTATTAAGACTTTCGTAAAATAAGCGGATGATACATGGTTTCTTCCCAGTTGGCCGTCAATGAGAACACACTTTTTCAAATGGCCTACTGAAGGGTAATTGGAGATGACGACGCCGAAACCGAAATTTCACTTTGATCCCTACAATCCGCAATTCATTGAAAACCCTTACCCCGTTTACCACCGGCTTCGCTCGGAAACTCCGATATTTTTCCATGAGGGCTGGAATCTGTGGTTCTTTACCACTTATGAGGATATTTCCACATTGCTGGGGGACAAACGGTTGGGCCGCACAATGGATCACGTTCTATCCAGCGGTGATGTTGCGCAAAAACGGAAAGCCGCCCAGTGGCACAAGCACCCGTATTTCACCCGTTACGTGCGGCAGAATTTTATGGAAAAAGAGGGGGCCGACCACGCTCGTTTGCGCAAGCTTGCCCACAAGGTTTTTACCCCCGTCCGGGTGCGCGGCCTGGAAAACCGCATCCAGGAAATAACGGACCGTTTGCTCGACAAGGTGGAAAATCGGGGGCGCATGGATTTTCTCCGGGATCTGGCGGCCCCCATGCCGGTTTCGGTTATCGCTGAAATGCTCGGTGCGCCGCCGGAAATGAGTCGTCACCTGTGTCTTTGGAGCGAGGCCATGACCAAAATGTATGAACCTTTTCATACTGGAGAAGAGGAGGCGCAGGCCGAGCAAGCGACCAAAGAATTCTCCGAATTCCTTATTAAACTGGCCGCGCAACGCAAAGCGGAACCAAGGGAGGACCTCATAAGCGCATTGGCTGCAGTGGAGGACGAAGGAGACCGATTGACCAATGACGAGCTGATCTCCACCTGTATTTTCTTGCTCAATGCGGGTCACGAGACCCTCGTCAATTCAGCTGGCAACGGGATGTTAGCCCTCTTGCGCCATCCACGCCAATTGGATAAACTGAAAAAGGAGCCCTCGATGTCGAAAACGGCTGTTGAAGAAATACTCCGTTACGATTCGCCCCTCCATCTATTCAAACGCTGGGTGCTCGAGGATATGGAATACAAAGGGCGTTTTTTCGCCAAAGGCACGGAGTTCGCCCTTCTCTACGCTTCCGCCAACCGCGATCCGGCCGAGTTCGAGAACCCGGATATTTTTGACATTGCCCGGAAACACAATCCGCACCTGGCCTTCGGCAAAGGCATTCATTTTTGCATCGGTGCGCCGCTGGCCCGGTTGGAATTGCAAATCACGTTTAACTCCGTCCTCCGACGCCTGCCTAATATCCGCCTGGTCAAGGCCGAACCGAGGCGTTTGCAAGGTTTTGTCTTCCGGGGCGTGGCGGAGCTTTCGGTCGAATTCTAGGCGTTGGCAGGTTGCTTGTGCCAGCGTTTCTTTTCCGCCGGAGGGAGTTCCGCCGATCGAATTTGTAGCCCGACTACAGCCGGATGGCTGCGAAGGGTTTTGAATGTCTCCAGGGTCGGCCGCCATTGCAATGAGCGCGGAGTGTCGGCCATGGCGACGTAGTCCCCATCCATGAGGATTCCAATGCGAATATCCGTTTCTCCGAGAGATCGGGTTACCTCATTGAGCAGCAAACCGAGAAATTCATCGCCGCTCGAACCGGGCCGCAGGATCCAGTCGATCTCCTCGATCAGTTGGAAGGGAAAGGGATCGAGCAAACGGGCTTCGGAAACGCTCAGGCGGGGGTCGTCCTCGCGGTTGAATACGGTTCCGGTAACCATGAGGATATTACCCGGCTGGACGCATTCACCACACCGGGAAAACGCTTCGGTGTAAATGTTAAGGGGGAAATTGGCCTTGCGGGCGCTCAACACAATAACGGCCCAGGGCCGGTTGTCGCGGCGGGAGATTTTTTTGCTGACTTGGGCAACGACTCCGCATAGCCGGAAGGGGGTGCGGTCGGGCAGGGTCACATACTCCTCGCCCGCGATCGTGCTGATACTCTCGGCCAGACCCGCATAAGCGTTCATGGGATGTCCGGAAACGTAAAACCCGAGCAACTCTTTTTCGAACTGCAATTTGTCATTGAGGGTCATGAGGACATCCGACTCATCGGTTCCGTTGGCCTGGGCGCCGCCGTTGGAACCGCGGCTGGCCACAGACACATCGAGAATATCGAAAAAGGATTCCTGGCCGCGCTCGCGGTCGCGTTGCATTTCGGCCACTTCGCTCAAAGTGGTTTCCAGGTTGTGCATGAGGAGCCCGCGATCCTGATCGGAAAAATCGAAAGCCCCCGATTTTATGAGGCACTCGTAAACCCGGCGATTGACGGCCCGGGCGTCGACCCGTGAGGCGAAATCGCCAAAACCCTCGAAGACGCCCCCGGATTCCCGCTCTTCCAATATTTTGCCGGCGGCAGCGTCCCCCACCCCTTTGATGGCGGCCAACCCGAAACGGATGCTGCCCCGGCCCGTATCGGCATCGAATACCGGGGTAAAATTTTCCCGTGACAGGTTAACATCCGGACCGAGCACGGAAATGTCCAGAACGGAGCATTCTTCAATAAAATGGGCAACTTTGTCGGCGTTTCCCAATTCGTTGGAAAGCACCGCGGCCATGAACTGGACGGGGTAATTGGCCTTCAGGTAGGCGGTCTGGTAGGAAAGCACCCCGTAGGCGGCGGAGTGGGATTTATTGAAACCGTAGCTGGCGAATTTTTCCAGCAGGGCGAAGATTTCGAGGGCGATGCTGCGGTCCAGATTGTGGGTGGCCCTGGCCCCGTCCACAAAGACCTGGCGCTGTTCTTTCATTTCCTCGACCTTCTTTTTCCCCATTGCCCGGCGGAGGATGTCGGCCCCACCGAGGGAATACCCGGCGATGACCTGGGCCGCTTCCATGACCTGCTCCTGGTAAACCATGATGCCATAGGTCTCCCGGCAAATACCTTCCAAAAGAGGATGGGCATACCGGACCGTGGAGGGATCGTGCTTGCCCCGCACATAATCAGGAATGAGGTCCATGGGACCAGGTCGATAAAGAGCGATGAGGGCGATGATTTCGTCTATGCTGGCGATTTTGAACTGGCGGCAGAGGCTTTGCATGCCGGGGGATTCCAGTTGAAAAACTCCCACCGTTTTGCCGCTATTGAGCAAATCGAAGGTCGCAGTGTCGTCGAACCCGATTTTTTCAATATCGAAATCCGCCTGGGCGGTTCGCCGGACATGCTTTTGCGCGTCGTCGATCACGGTGAGGGTTTTCAAGCCCAGAAAATCCATTTTGAGCAGACCCAGTTCCTCCACCGGTTCCTTGGGGTATTGGGTAGTAAGGGCTCCTTCCTGCAAGGTCAGGGGAACCAGCTCGTCCAACCGCCCATCACCGATAATGATGCCGCAGGCGTGCTTGCCGGTGTTTCGCACCATGCCCTCGATGATGCGCCCATGCTCGACGATTTTCTCCGCCAGCGGGTTGTCGCGCACCTCCTGTTTCAATTCGAGGCTTTTTTCCAGCGCCTGGTCGAGAGTGATATTGAGGTCGTCGGGCACCATTTTGGCGATCCGGTCGGCCTCGGCGTAGGGAATATCGAGCACCCGGGCGACGTCGCGCACCACCATTTTGGGTCCGAATTTTCCAAAGGTAATGATATTTGCGACGCTCTCCTGGCCGTATTTTTCCCTTACGTAATCGACTACTTCATCCCGCCGTCGCATGCAAAAATCGATATCGAAGTCGGGCGGCGAAACGCGTTCGGGGTTCAACATGCGCTCGAAGAGGAGCTTGAAACGGAGGGGATCAACGCCCGTGATTTTGGTCAGGTAGGCAACCAGACTGCCCGCCCCGGAGCCGCGCCCCGGTCCCACTGGAATACCCTTGTCCAGCGCCCAGTTGGTGAAATCCTGCACGATGAGGAAGTAATCGACGAAGCCCATCTTTACGATGGTTCCCAATTCATAATCGAGCCGCTGAACAAGCGTCGGGGCGAGGTCTTCCGGTTCTCCCGCCTTCGGCTGATAGTCTTGCGGGTTTTCATAATCCACCCCGTAGCGTTCTTCCAGCCCTTTCAGGCAAAGGCTTTTCAAATAGGAAGCGTTGTCCGCGCAGGTCGCCTGAATCTCCAATGGTTGCTCGAAAACCGGAAAATGATTTTTCCCAAACGGCAATTGCACATCGCACATTTCGGCCACCGCATTGGTATTAATGAGAGAGTCAGGCCGCTCCCGAAAAATCGCCTCCATCTCATCACGCGACTTGAGGTAAAATTGATCGTTGGCATAGCGCATGCGTTTTTCGTCCGCCACCTTGGAGCCGGTTTGAATACAAAGGAGGGCATCGTGGGTGGGAGAGTCGTCCCGCTCCACATAATGCACGTCGTTTGTGCAAACAACCTTCAGGTCGAACATCCCGGCCAGCTTGAGCAGGCCCGGGATGATCTGCCGCTGCTCCGCTATGGTGTGGTCCTGGATTTCCACGAAATAATTTTCTTTGCCGAAAATATCTACGAACTTCCCCGTCCATTCTTTGGCGGCCTCGAAATCATCATTCAAAAGCGCTTGGGGAACAACGCCTTGCAGACAACCTGTAAAGCCGACGAGACCTTCGGCATGGGCGGCCAGAGTGGTCAGATCGGCTCTCGGTTTATAATAAAACCCCTTCACATGTGCGTCGGAAACGAGGCGCACAAGATTCCGGTAACCCTCGAAATTTTTGGCCAGCAAACCCATATGAAACGCCTTCTTGCGCGTTGCGGCGCCTTTTTCCGTGCGATCCCCGGTCGTCAGGTAAATCTCGCAGCCGAGCAGGGGTTTGATCCCGCTCGAACCGGCTTTTTTAAAAAAATCGACCAGGCCGAAAAGACAGCCGTGGTCGGTGATAGCGATAGACTTCATGCCGAGATCCGCCGTTCGCTTCATGAGCCGGTCGATGCGGCAGGCGCCATCCAGCAAGCTGTAATCGGTGTGGACGTGAAGGTGGACGAATTCCTTGTCTCGGCTGGGCATGAACCATTAAAATCAACCGTCCCGGCAAGGCATTACAAGCCGGAATTATTCGTTTTGTTCACAATTCATGCTTGCCTTAAAAAAAAGTTGACCTCTTACCATAAAATGGCCTCACTGCTCTTCCTTTTAATTAACCCATCCCAACCAGGGAACTATGTCCGTCGAAGTAAAAATACGCAGAGGTGAACCCATGGAGCGCGCGCTCCGCCGTTTGAAAAAGAAACTCGATCGCGAAGGTGTCATCCGCGATGTACGGGCCAAACGGTATTTCGAAAAAAAATCCGAAGTAAAAAGACGTAAAAAGAAAGTCATGGACTTTTCCAATATGCTGCGTCTTCGCCACGAGAACAGATAATCTCGATTTTCGTTCGATTTGCTTTTCGATTCCTAGCCCATCGGCGGAAAAAATAGTGGCCCCCAGCCGACGGCGGCGGATGAGTTCTTGCCTCCATCCTGCATTAAATAGGGAGTAATTAAGATCAGGCGCCTGCGATGAAACCCAAGATCGCCCTTTCCACCTGTTGGTCTTCGCACCGGCATGTGGATGGCCGGGAGATGGCCCGGGAGATGGCCGACCTGGGTTTCGAATACATCGAACTGAGCCACGGCATCCGCGTATCCCTGGTCCCAGGGATTTTAAAAGCGCTGGAAGAAGATATCGTAAAAATTTCCTCGGTGCACAATTTCTGCCCGCTGCCCACCGGGGTCATGCACGCCGCACCCAATATATTTCTGCCCACCTCCACCGACCGGAATGAAATTGGTTCCTGGATTCGTTACACTCGCAGGACGATTGAATTTGCCAGCCAAGTCAAAGCGGACCGCATTATTTTGCACTGCGGCAAGGCGCCCTTTTCCTGGTTCGATCCGAAAAAAACCCTGCAACGCTACCGGGCGGGTAAGTCGGAGGCGCAACTTTCCCGCGATCCGCGCTATGCCCGGCTCCTGGA
Source organism: Opitutales bacterium (assembly GCA_021772555.1). Lineage (GTDB taxonomy): Bacteria > Verrucomicrobiota > Verrucomicrobiia > Opitutales > UBA2987 > JAJFLU01. The sequence continues at coordinate 5,991 of JAJFLT010000371.1, forward strand.
AAAATGCCTGGCCAGGGTAATGAACAAAAAAGCCCGTTATATGCAGAATTTGCGATCCTCGCTGCAGGTGGTTATTCCCCTCGCTCGGGAGCATGGAATCCGGCTCGGTTTGGAAAACCGGGAGAGCCTGACCGAACTGCCCCTGGATGCGGAAATGTCGTCCCTTCTCAATGAAGCGGGCCCATCTGAAGTAATCGGTTATTGGCATGATTGTGGACACGCCCGCATCAAGGAGATACTGGGCATCATCAGTCAGGAAAGGCTGCTTGCGGAAAACCATCGACGGCTGCTCGGCTTTCACCTCCACGACGTCGATGCCCACGAGCGGGATCACCAAACCATCGGCTCCGGCACAATCGATTTCCGAAAAATCGTCCCCTACTTTCAACCCGGCCATGTCCTCGTCCTGGAAATGAGCCCTCACCTGAAAAAAGAGCAGGTCGTTGCCTCCAGGGACAAAATCCTGAAACTCATTGCCGAAACGGAAGCTCCGGCTTGAGCTTTGGTTGAGGGACAAGGGTAAGGACCTCTTGGTATTGAGTTTTTTTCAAACCTGATCCATTATTACTCTATTATGATTGATCGCCGTTCCTTTCTTACCACCGGGTTTGCCGCCACCGCCCTGGCCGCGCATCGCAGGGCCTTTGGCCAGGCAGATGATGATTCAACAACTTCGCTCGGCCTGGCCCATACCCAGGAGAAGGGCGATGTCAGAAACCTGCGCATTACAGACTTAAAGACGTTCCTGGTTGATGCCGGGAACGACGAAAATTATGTCTATGTAAAAATCTATACCAACCAGGGAATCACCGGCCTGGGGGAGGGGACGCTCTCGGCCAAAGGCAGCGCCGTGGTGGCGGCTATCATGGAGCACAAACGCTATTTGCTGGGCAAGGATCCGGGGGAAATCGAGCGGCTCTGGCAAGCCATGTTTCGCGGTCCGCGCTACCGGGGAGGCCCAGTGCTGATGTCAGCCCTGAGCGCGGTCGAAATCGCCCTCTGGGACATTCTGGGGCAGGCCGTCGGTCTGCCCATCTGGCGACTATTGGGAGGTAAAGCCCGCGACAAGGTGCGCCTTTATTGCCACGAAGGCTTCCTGGAGCGGATAAGCCATCGCAAAAAACGCCGTCTTAAATCACTAGAGGAGGAACTTGAACTTTGGGTGCGGAAAAAAGAGGAGGGCTGGACCTGCATCAAAGGCGGCTTTTTCCCCGTCGAATCGCAGGCGGTTGATTTTCGCAAGTCAATCCGTGAGGGCGTGGAACATCTGGCGGCCGTGCGTGATGCGGTGGGTCCCGATTTTGATATCATCGCGGAATTACATGGGAAGGCCAATCCCCTGGCGGCCATCGAGTTTTGCAACCGGATCGAGGAATTCAATCCCCTCTGGGTGGAGGAGGCGACCCAGTTGGAAAGCGAAGTCGTCGAGGAGGCACGGCAATTGCGTCAACAAACGCGGGTTCCTCTGGCCACCGGCGAGCGCCTCACCAGCCGTTATGATTTCGTGCCTCTTTGCAACGAGCGCTTGGTGGATGTCATCATGCCGGACATTGTCCACTGTGGCGGCATCTTGGAGATGAAGAAAATCGCCACCTTGGCCGAATGTTTCCGTGTCGATGTGTCACCCCACAATCCGCAAAGCGAAGTCAGCACGCTGGCCTCCCTGCATGTCTGCATGTGCACGCCCAACTGCACCCTGCTCGAGATCGGCAGCGGACAGGATCCCTTTTGGAACGATCTTTTCCATGGCGGTTACTTTCGTTATGAAAAAGGTTACGCCTTCGCTCCGGAAAGGCCCGGCCTGGGCATCGATCTGGATGAATCCGTGGCGGCCAAATATCCCTATCAGGAAAAGGATTTCGGGGTGCATCATTTCCCCGACGGCTCGGTCACGGATCGTTAAAAAAACTTCGGCGTTAAGAAATCAACACTCTAATCGACTGAAACCATGCCGGGAATTATTTTAGACGGAAAAAGTTTGGCCAAGCAGATCGAGACGGATCTGACCCAACGGGTTGCCCGCTTGAAAGAAGCTTCCGGCGGGTTCCAGCCCACCTTGGCCACTATTCTGGTTGGTGACGATCCGGCCTCGGCTCATTACGTGAAGCAAAAGGGGGTAGCCTGCCGGCGGGTGGGGATGGATTCGCGGCAGGTATTTCTACCCCAGGAAACCTCCACCGAGGAATTGCTGGAAGCGATCGACTCGCTGGCCGGCGATGTGGGGGTCAATGGCATTTTGCTCCAGCATCCGGTCCCGCCCCAAATCGATGAGCGGGCCTGTTTTGACCGCATCCCGGTGGAAAAGGATGTCGATGGGGTCTCCAGCCAGGGCTTTGGACTGATGGCCATGAACTCGCCCGCTTACGGTTCAGCTACCCCGGCCGGGATCATGCGGCTGCTGCAGCACTACGAATTTCCCGTTAGCGGTTTGCACGCGGTGGTGGTGGGGCGCAGCCCCATTTTGGGCAAACCGATGGCCGCGATGCTCCTGAACGCTAACGCCACGGTCACCGTTTGCCACTCGAGGACAAGGAATTTGCCTTCGATTGTCGGTCTGGCGGATATTGTGGTAGGAGCTGTAGGAAAGCCGGAATTCATCAAGGCCGACTGGATCAAGGACGGCGCCATCGTGGTGGATGCGGGTTACAATCCCGGCCCAATCGGCGACATCGAACTGGAACCATTAAAGGATCGCTGCCGCGCCTACACCCCCGTCCCCGGAGGCGTCGGCCCCATGACCATCGCCACCCTTTTAAGTCAAACAGTCGAAGCGGCCGAAAAATCTTTGTCGGCAACTTGAATTTAATAAGTAAAAAGGTTTCAGCTCTTCAGTATTTTCCGCAGAAATTTCAAACGTGATCAAGGGTATGTTTCCCGGTCCCGGAAATGATCGAGTATTTCAAACTCAGGGCTCAGCCCTGAAACCCGCTCTTCAACAGCCAGAGGTCGGGGTTTTATTTGTATATTGATGTTGGGTTGAAAAACAAAGGTTTACGAAAAAGCCGACAGATTCAATAATGTTCTTGAACCCAGAAAATATAAACGAGGAACATGGAGTTCTTTTACTTAGAGTTGAGGGAGGTCTTTGGAAGAACCCGTTTAGCATCAGGGAATGCTTGTAACTCCCGAGGCGCAGCATATTGTCCCAGAAAGCCACCGTCAAGTCTCATCGCTTTATCATCGGTACAAATAGCCTCAATAAAGTATTCGTATGCCTCAAAATTGAATTGGATATTCGTATGTTTCTCAATGAAGTTCCGATGGGTTGGCATTACGGCGAAACAGCCGAACATGGGCTCACTTTCCGGTTGATGCCATAATTTTTGCATCTCCCCTAGCGATACCCATTCCAGATCATATTCGGCAACAAGCGACTCATCAGACTTGGAATAGCAGGCCAATATTCGTGTTACCCAAATTGGATCGACTAATGACATTAGGTGTTTCTCCTGATACAAAATTAAATGTAGGCGGCAAATGCGTCGCAATAATTAGGTAAGATATTCTTACGACCGGTATTTTCAAGAATATTTGCAATTTTTTTTGCGAGCAACAGGATCACAATGTGTTTCTTAAAATGAAACGCAATGCTCTTCTGCATTTTAAACCTGTGAGTTCTTCGTAAGTATTTATTTTTCGACTCAATGTGCAAAAAATCGACCAGCCTCTCCGGTTGTGGAGGAGTAAAAGTTACTGGCGAGACGCCAGCTCCTGTCGTTGCTAACGTTGCTTTTTATTTATTCCCACTCGATGGTGGCGGGGGGCTTGGAGGATACGTCGAGGACTACGCGGTTGACGCCGTTGGTTTCGTTGACGATGCGGCTTGAGATTTTTCTCAATAACTCTTCCGGCAAATAATACCAGTCGGCGGTCATGCCGTCGCGGGAGGTAATGGCGCGAATGGCCACGCATTCGTCATAGGTGCGCTGGTCGCCCATCACGCCGACACTGCGCACCGGCAGGAGCACGGCGAAGGATTGCCATATGGTTAGGTTGAGGTCGGCGTTTTTAATTTCGTCCGTCACGATGCGGTCGGCGATGCGCAGGATGTCCAATCGTTCTTTGGTTAATTCCCCCAGGCAGCGGACGGCCAGACCAGGCCCGGGAAAGGGCTGACGGTCGATGAGGGAATCGGCAATACCCAGGCTCCGTCCGATGTTTCTGACTTCGTCCTTGAAAAGCTCACGCAGTGGTTCAATTAAATCCAGTCTCATATTTTCCACCAAACCACCCACATTATGATGGCTTTTGATGGTTGCCGCCTCACCCGTTAGAGAGCCACTTTCGATCACATCGGGGTAGAGCGTCCCCTGCACCAGATAATGAACATCCTCGATGCGGTGGGCTTCTTCTTCGAACACTTCGATGAAAACACGACCGATGATTTGGCGTTTCTGCTCCGGATCTTCGACACCGGCCAGTTCACCCAAAAAACGATCGGCAGCATCGACTTTATGCACGTTGAGGCCGAGTTGTTTAGTGAATTCCATGACTTCTTCCGCCTCTCTCAGCCTCAGCAATCCATTATCGACAAAGATGCAAAATAGACGCTCGCCCACCGCTTTGTGGACGAGCACGGCGGCAACGGTGGAATCGACCCCGCCGCTGAGTCCGCAAATGACGTTTCCCCTGGCTGCCTTGCGGCGGGTGTTGGCCAGGACCTCTTCGACAAAGCTGGCGGCTTTCCAGTCCATCTCCAATCCGGCCACCTGATAAAGAAAGGCTGAGAGGATCTCCTTGCCCCGGAGTGTGTGGTGGACTTCGGGATGGAACTGCACGCCATAAATTTTTCGCTCCGGGTCACCGAAAGCGGCGATGGGGGAACCTTCCGAGCGGGCCAAGGTTTGGAATCCGGGAGGGGCGGTGGTCACTTTGTCCCCGTGGCTCATCCAAACTTCCTGTGCCTCATTGGCTGAAAAACGGGCCAACGGGCCAACCGGGTTTTCAATTGTAACAACGGCGGGGCCAAACTCCCGCAAGCCATCGTCCGGCAAAGTGTTTTCCGAATCGCCTGAATTGCCGTCCGTGTTCCAGCCTCCAATACCGCCACCGAATTCCACCGCGATCATCTGCATGCCATAGCAAATGCCGAGCACTGGGATATTGGCATGAAGCGCTTCGGGGGCGATCCGGGGAGCGTTCTCAGAGGCCACCGAAGCCGGGCCACCGGATAGAATCAAGGCTTTGGGGTTTTTCTCCTCAATCATCTCAAAAGGCGTCGTTCCGGGAATGATTTGGCAGTAGACGCCCAATTCCCTGACCGCTCGCGCGATGAGCCG
>JAJFLT010000372.1 GCA_021772555.1 Opitutales bacterium
CAAAAAACACCCACGCGTGTGTCATTTGTAGGAATTTAGCTCGCAGGTGAACGCCCGCCTGCCGGAGATGAGAAAAAATTATGATTCGGCAACGAGCATTAGTCCAAAATATCGTTGCCATCGTGTATGGCCCTCGAACCGTAGTCCGCCACCTAATCCGTTATTTGCTTTCTTGTGCAAACGGTTAAGTTGGTTCAATCTTTGCCTCCATGACTGAAACGTTGGTGAACTTATTGCGCGGGGCCATCGGGTTGGGAGGCCTTTATGCCTTTCTTTATTTTGCCAGCAGCGATCGTAAACATATCAACTGGCGTCTGGTGGCGGGTGGCTTCGGACTGCAAATGGCAATCGCTGTTTTGGTTCTGAAGGTTCCACCAGTCATCGTTGCCATCGAGTGGATTTCTACCCTTGTTCGCCAACTACTGGATTTTTCTGTGGCGGGCTCTTCTTTTATTTTTGGCATATTACCGCTAAACCGATCAATGGGAGCCCTTTTTGCCTTCAAAGTGCTGCCCTCGATTGTCTTTTTCTCTGCTTTGACTTCGTTGCTCTACTACCTGGGAATCCTCCAACGGATCGTTTTTGTATTTGCCTGGATCATGAAAAAAACGATGCACCTTTCCGGGGCCGAAAGCCTGGTCGTGGCGGCCAATGTTTTTGTGGGGCAAATCGAGGCTCCGCTTATCATCCGGCCTTACCTGCAGCATATGACCCGCTCGGAGATTTTCTGCCTCATGACCGGCGGATTTGCCACTTTGGCCGGGGCGGTTCTAGTTACCTACATCGAGATTCTGGGGGGCGGCGATGCCGAAAAGAAGATCGAGATCGGGGCCCGCCTCATCAGCGCTTCCATCATGGCGGCGCCGAGCGCCATAATCTGCGCCAAAATGTTCCTACCGGAACGCGAGGAAATCGATACCGATTTAAAAATTTCCAAAGAGGCAATCGGAATCAACCTCTTCGACGCCATAACCGTGGGAACTTCCCAAGGCATTCGGCTGGCCGTCAATGTCGGCGCCATCGTGCTGGTTTTCCTGGCCCTCATGGCCATGCTGGATTTCATCACGATGGAGTGGATCGGGTCCTGGACCCACATCAATGATATCATCGCCGCCAATACCGATGATCTCTTTAAGGGGCTCACACTGGGATTCCTCTTCGGCGTGCTCTTTGCTCCTGTCGCCCTGCTGGTGGGAGTGGACCCTGACAACATCATGGTGGTCGGGCAGCTTTTTGGAGAAAAACTCGTTATCAACGAATTTGTGGCTTACGCGCACCTCAAGGAATTGATCGATGCCGGGCATTTGACGGATGAAAAATCCATCCTCATTTCGACCTACGCCCTCTGCGGATTTGCCAGTTTTACGAGCATGGGAATTCAGATCGGCGGCATTTCGGTCCTCGCCCCCAATCAGAGATCCAATTTGGCCAAGATGGCATTTCGAGCCGTTATCGCGGGAACCTGCGCCACACTCATGACCGCCACCATCGCCGGGGCTCTCAGTTGACCGGCGGCGAAAATTGACGCCGTCCTCCCCAACTGCCACATCCTCCCATTCAAACTTCGAAATCGAAAGCTACGCTGTTTTGCAGGAGGGGTATCATGGTTTCGGCGGCCGCTTTATGTTGAGGATGGATGATGTAGCCATCTCGCGCCCCCGAATCTTTGAAGGTCATTATGAAACCGTGCGTAAACCCGCGGTTAAATCCCTCCGGACTGGAATAGGGTCCGCCACAGTAATCGACAAGACCCGGAATGCTGTTTTCCAAACCCTTGATTAAGGAGAAAAACACTTCAATTTGTTCCGTCGTTACCTCGGGTTTAAATTGAATCAGGACGATATGCTTAAATTCAGACATGCTTTGTATACTTTCTTTGATAATTAATGGGAAGGTGGTTTAAAATATGAATTATGAACGTTGACACCTTTAAGTGAGAGCAACGGTTTCCTAGGTGGATGATTGAAGGGAGGCGATAAGGGCGTCGATGGTGGCCTGGTTGTCGAGGGTTTCCTCTAAAGGCATGCCGAGGGGCTCCTTTCTTTTAAGGGCGCGCGCCATGTTGCGGGCCTGCAAACCGTAAGGGTCTTCGTAAGCCGCGGGGATGGATGCTTCTTTGAGCGGAGTGGCAAAGAAATTGCCCGTGGTGAGACGAATGGGGGGGCGGCGCATGTTGGTCCGACTGCAAGAGAAAGAGGGGGAAATTCAACCACCCGTTAGTACCGACAGCCGTCGTTTCCATGCGAAAACACACCTTTTGGCTGGACTCGATATGCCCAACGCGCCCGTCTCCGTAATCGAGCATGGCATTCAGGGTTACAATGATGTCCTGAACGGGACAAATTTCTCCGGTGGCGACTACCCGCTGCGGCGAACGGCCGAAGAGGGCTCGCAGGATATTGACCGGATAACTGGTGAAATCGAAAACGATCCCGCCACCGGTCTCTTTGCGGTTTCTCCAGTTGGTGCTTTGCGGATCGTATCCAAGAAAAGAAAAAGCGGAATGAACATAACGTAATTCCCCAATTTCGCCGTCATCGACCATGCGAAGGAACTCCCGGGTGCAGGGCGTATGCCGGTACATCATCCCCTCCATGGCAAGGGCACCGCCGTCCGCACAGGCTTGCGCCATTTCACGGCTCTCTTTTCCGGTCAGGGAAAATGATTTTTCACAGAGGATGGCGGGGACGCCGAGCCGGGCTGCGGTCGTTACCTGTTCATGATGCTGCGAAGGCCAGGTCGCGAATAGAACGATATCAGGCCTCACCTCGACAACCATTTCGGTCCAATCGGTGAACCACTGTTCAATATTGTATTTCTCCGCCCAAAGGCGAACCATCTCCTCGTTTATATCGGCGCAGGCGACAATCGACAGTTCATCATAGCTGCCAATGCCTTTGGCGTGAAGATGCGATATGGCGCCACAGCCGACAACACCGATGCGAGTTTGCTTTATCCCCATGACATTTACCTTTTCCCGACAAAGCTCGAATTATTTACAACCATTAATCGGTGTATTGACAGGCATAACCGCGGGGGCGCATAAGTCAAGTTGACGCCGCCGCCCATCAAAAGGTTACGACACTCTTTCGCTGCCGCTTTTTGATTTTGGCAAAATTAAAAATATGATTGAAAAAGATTGGCGTTGCCTTGCAGCCGGGGTTTTGCGAGGCATCTTAGTCATAGATTAAATACAGGGATGAGGCCGGAAATCGCATTCGGTCAAAATAAAGGAGGTTTGAAGATGGCACTAGCGCCAACGACCCATATTCAAGCTCCTCGCGGCGCGGAGTTGTCCTGCCGGGGATGGCACCAGGAAGCGGCCATGAGGATGCTTATGAACAATCTGGACCCGGAGGTGGCCGAAAAACCGGACGAGCTGATCGTTTACGGGGGCGGGGGCAAAGCGGCCCGTAACTGGGAATGTTTCGAGGCCATCGTTCGCACCCTTCGGAGGCTGCAAAACGACGAGACTTTGCTCGTCCAATCAGGCAAACCGGTGGGGATTTTCAAGACCCATGAAGAAGCGCCGAGGGTCCTCATCGCCAATGCCCACCTGGTTCCGAAATGGGCTCATTGGGATGAATTCCGCCGCCTGGACGCCCTCGGGTTGACTATGTACGGCCAGATGACGGCGGGTTCCTGGATCTACATCGGGACACAGGGTATTTTGCAGGGAACCTACGAAACTTTTGCCGAATGCGCGCGCCAGCATTTCGGTGGCTCATTGGAGGGCCGATTGGTGGTGACGGCTGGACTCGGCGGCATGGGCGGAGCCCAGCCTCTGGCAGCAACCATGAACGGGGCCGCCTTCCTCGGTGTGGAGGTGGACGAAAGCCGCATCTGCAAGCGGCTCGAATCCGGTTATCTGGATGAAATGTCCACCGACCTTGACCGGGCTATTGAGAAGGTTTTAGAGGCCAGGCAAAGAAAGCAGGCTCTTTCTATTGGGCTTTTGGGAAACATTGCAGAGGTTCTGCCGGAACTGGTCCGAAGGGGAATTACCCCGGATGTATTAACCGACCAGACTTCGGCCCACGATTTACTGCTGGGTTACATTCCAGTGGGGGTATCTCTGGATGAAGCAGCGAGGATGCGTCAGGAAAAACCGGACGACTACCAAAATGCGGTCCTCGATTCGATGATGGTTCATATCAAAGCAATGCTCGCATTGCAGGAGCGCGGCGCGGTCACCTTCGATTACGGCAACAACCTGCGCGGGCAGGTGTCCGATCTGCGTGGGATGAAGGAAGCCTTCGATATTGCGGGATTCGTTCCACTCTTTATCCGTCCGCTGTTTTGCCGTGGTTCGGGGCCTTTCCGGTGGGCCGCACTTTCTGGCAACCCGCAAGATATCGCGGCCACCGATAAAGCGATCCTGGAAGCCTTTCCGCAAAATGAATCCCTCTGCCAATGGATTCATAAAGCGCGTCAGAATGTGCATTTTCAAGGTCTGCCCAGCCGTATTTGCTGGCTCGCTTACGGCGAACGGGCCGAGATGGGTTTGAAATTCAATTGGCTGGTGAAAAAAGGGAAGGTCGCTGCACCACTGGTCATCGGTCGGGACCACCTGGACACCGGTTCGGTGGCCTCCCCCAATCGCGAAACCGAAGGCATGAGGGACGGCTCGGACGCCATCGCGGACTGGCCGCTCCTCAATGCCATGCTCAATACGGCCTGCGGTGCCAGTTGGGTTTCGCTGCACCACGGCGGAGGCGTTGGCATCGGTTATTCCATCCACGCCGGTATGGTCTCGGTGGCCGATGGCACGGATAGCGCGGACAGGAGGCTGCAACGGGTTTTAACGGCCGATCCCGGCACTGGCGTCATGCGCCACGCCGACGCGGGTTATGAAGAGGCCATAAATACCGCCCGGGAAAAAGGCGTCGATCTGCCCATGATCTCCCCCCATAACGGCGGGTGAGTACCTTTTCCAAATTCACTTTGAATATATCATGAATACAACGATCATCGGCCTGGATAACCTGACGACGCAATTGTCGGAACGAGTCAAGCAATTGCGCAAAAACAAATCCACCATCGTCCAATCGAGGACCGTGGTGGAAAATGCCCTCGGCGATGGCAAGCTTTACTATGGAATTAATACCGGATTCGGCGCCCTCGCCCACAAAAAGATCGATTCCAGCCAACTGGCGACATTACAGCGCAATTTGCTTTTCAGCCACGCCGTGGGGGTCGGCGACCCGATTCCCAAAGACATCAGCCGGCTCATGCTGCTGCTTAAGATTCACGGCTTGAGCCTGGGTTTTTCGGGAGTTTCGGAAAGGACCTTCGACCGGCTGCTGCTTTTAGCGGAAGAGGACCTCATTGCGGCCATCCCGTCACGGGGAAGCCTGGGGGCCTCGGGCGATCTGGCGCCCCTTGCCCACATGAGCCTTCCCCTCATCGGAGCCGGTCGACTCTGGAACCGGCAGGGCACCGGCACCGCAGAGGCGGGCCCCATCCTCAAGAAAAGAGGCATAGAGCCCATAGAATTACAGCCCAAAGATGGTCTCGCGCTTTGCAATGGCACCCAGATGATGACCGCCTACGGGGCCTACGTTCTTTCTCGCATTACGACACTGCAGAAAAATGCCGACATTCTGGCATCAATGAGCCTGGAAGCCCTCAAAGGCAGCATCCAGCCTTTTAACGAAAAAATCCACCAGGCGCGCCCCTACAAAGGATCCTTGGCGGTGGCCCACAATGTCCGCAAGCTGTTGCAGGAAAGTAAAATACTGGAATCGCACAAAGACTGTGGAAAAGTGCAGGACCCTTACTCGCTGCGCTGTGTGCCACAGGTTCACGGGGCTTCCCGGGACGCCCTCGACCACTCCCGTTCGATAGTCGAAACGGAGATCAACTCGGCCACCGACAACCCGCTGGTTTTCGGCCCTGGAGAGATTGTCAGCGGCGGTAATTTTCACGGCCAACCGCTCGCCCTGGTATTCGATTTTGCCGCCATTGCCCTGGCAGAAATGGCAGGTATTTCGGAGAGACGCACTTATTTGCTGCTGAGTGGACACGACGGGTTGCCGAAATTCCTCTTTCGGGATACGGGCATCAATTCGGGCCTGATGGTGCTGCAATACACGGCGGCGGCCCTCGTCTCGGAAAATAAGGTACTTTGCCACCCGTCCAGTGTTGACTCCATCCCGACCTGTTTGGGACAGGAAGACCATGTCAGCATG
>JAJFLT010000373.1 GCA_021772555.1 Opitutales bacterium
TTACTGGCGGGGAAAAGGTGAATCCCGCTGAGTTGGAGTATGCCATCATGGAAACCGGCCTGGTTGCGGATGTTCTCGTTTATGGAGTTAACGACCAGGAGTGGGGACAAAAAATTGTCGCCCTTTATGTTCCTTTATGTAAGGAAACATCCCCGAATAAGATCAAAGAATCTATTAGAAACGAACTTGCTCCCAGCCAGGTTCCAAAAAGCTGGAAGCGCCTTCGAGAAATTCCTAGAAATGCCCTTGGAAAGATCGACATATATTAATCCGCATTATCTTGAGTTAGGATTCTTCAAATAATAGAAAAACCCATCTTCCGCGCCGATCAGCAAGTCATTAACTCCATTTTTATCCCAATCAACGAGAGCCGGACTGGTGGTATGACCCGCCAGTATCCTTTTTCCCAACGGACCTTCATCCTGGAAGATGAATACACCTTTTTCGTTAGCGACATTGCGGAGAAAGTTTATGCTGCGGGAGTTTATTAGCAGGTCTTTATGGCCATCCCGATCCCAGTCGGTTATGACGAATTTGCGCCGACCGCTTTTACCTGCATAACCGTTATTCAATCGGAGCAGTCCGTCTCCTTCATTGAGTTTGGTATGATCATCCTCGTAAACCGACCCTTGGCGTCCGCGAAAGATTCGTTTGGGTGGCAATAAAGAAAGTTTTCCGCCAACCCGGTGGCGCTCAAAAAAGGCCAGGTATCCATCGATGTCCAACATGACGAGGTTCTCCAACCCATCATTATTCAAATCAATGACCAAAGGTGTTGTTCGCCATTGGGTGACCAGATCATTTCCTTCTGGATGCCACCAATTCCATTGAGGTGCGGGGTTATTTTTTTCTGGCCATTCCACAACAATCGGTCGCGCCGCTTCCAAAACAGGAGTGCCATCAGTTCCAATATTTCGATACCAGATAACTTTGCCCCAGATCGAGTTCACGACAAGATCGGCTCGTCCATCCGAATCCCAATCCGCCACGCTAACGACTGTATAACCCCATTTAGTCTCAGCGGGTCCTTGTATGGAACCATTCTCGCCCGCCATGATTCGGATAACTTTTCCAGCTGCGTGAAGGTAACGCGGAGCGGCCCAACTTGGGGGATTGCCCCCATCGAGGTTTTCAATAAAACCAATATAACCGGCTGTATTTCCGCTGATGATATCATCGTCACCGTCGCCATCCCAATCGTAGCTGACCGGTGTCGCCAGGGCACCAAATTTCACTGCATCGGCTTCTTGCTGAAAAAATACCGGAGGCAAAAACTGTGGTATACCATCCTCCACTTTTCCGGAATGTTCGATAAGGGAAACGCGCCCGTCTTCCTCGCCCACTACAAGGTCAACATCTCCGTCCTCATCCCAATCGATCGCTACTGGCACAATCATGCAAAGATCCATTCGAATCGGTATTCCCTCGTGTATCAAATCCCGTCCGGCTCCGTAAACAGGCTTATTCCGGCTGCCGGTATTTTCAAAATAAGTGAATCGGTCAATGAACGACCCGCACAGGAGGTCGAGATCGCCGTCACTATCGAAATCCGCAAAATTGGGAGAGGGCATTCCATAAACATCCACCGGCTTGCCTGTCGCTCTTATCTTTACCGGTCCGTCATACGATTCCGACTCCGTGCTGCCAGAGTTTTTTAGAAGATAAACGTAGCCGTGGAGCGGCCCGCTGGTCCATTTCCCTTTGTCATTGTAGGCGTCGTCCCAGCCATAGTCCTCCCATACTCCCACACCTACGATCAAATCGTTCACTCCATCCCCATCGTAATCACATAATTTCCATTGGTTGGCGCGAGTCTTGCCCACCCGATGGATATCGTTCTCAAGCGGCAATTCAATGACCTGGCCAAACTGGGATTTCGAAAAATCCAGATATTCCACGGCGGGACTAAATATTCTCGGTTGCCCGTCAATATAGGAAATATCCACCCATCGTTTGCCGGGAGCGATCTTAATACCCGGTTTGAAAACGGGTAATTTTACCTTTCCAGAAACATTCTCGAAAAAATAAGTGCCGTTGCTGGGCACATCAGAAGTCGAAACAACTAAATCCAGATCGCCGTCACTATCATAATCCATAGGCATCGGATTGGCCCAAAGGCCGACCCCAAGGTCCACTGTTAGTTCCGGGTTGCGATATTGCAAACGCTCGAAATCGGCCTTGATGAGACTCATGCTGAGCAAGGAAATAAGGCAGGTGAAGGACCCGAAATTAAGTTTTTTCACAGTTGGTCAATTAGTGGATACTACTTATCGTTACTATCAATGAGCGATGAAAATATTTTACTCAACTTGCTAAAACGTAGTTCTGAAACCGATCCTCACGTTTCGGCCGGGCAGGGGAGCTTGGTTTTTGATGAAGGAGACGTGATTGCGTGCTTCCTCGTTGGTAAGATTGGTTCCGATGACAAAGAATTCGAGTTTTTTTGTAAAACCCAGCCAACCAGGGATCGAATAGGCGATATCTGCATTCAGGAATGTATAGCCTCCAGTCGGGGTTTCAAATGCAGTGGTTCGTTTTTGACTGTCAACGGTTCTAAATTCAACACCGGCCCTGAGGTCCGGCATCTCATAGCGTAACCGGCCTCCAAATCGTAGAGGCGGAATCCGGGGCAGAGGAGAATCAATCTCGGTATTTGTGGCTCGAACAAAATCAAGCAGGAAATCCATGTGCAGGTGTTGGCCTTTTCGATGCAGAATATGAATCGAGGTTTCCAGTTCCGCTCCATAAAATTCAGCTTCCTGAGCGCGGTATTTAAATAAGGGAAGACCCTCACGCTGGCCAACCGCCCTTTCCAGGTGAATAAAGTTCATGAAATCGTTGTAAAACAGGTTGATCGAACCGGTAATAGTTCCCTCAATTTTGCGCAGGCTGAAGTCCAGGCCGAAAGCCTCCTCGACATCAAGTGAAGAATCACCCAATTCGAAGGCCTGGGTGGCCGCATGAGGTCCGTTGGCCAACAATTCCTGGGGCGTAGGAATACGTTGGGAATAAGCCACGGACAAAGCAATTCGGTAGTTCTTCCCCGGTTTTAAAACGATGCCTGTGGAGGCACTGAGGCCCGAGTGGTCAATTTTTCCGAAGAAATCGTTTGCGCTTATTTCCTGGTTTTCGAGGCGAAATCCTCCGTCCCAGCTCCAGCCATCTTTTTCCATCTTTTCGACCAGAAACAAGGCCCAATTAAAAGTGTCCGACGGGGGTAGAAAGGCTTCCTCTCCTTCGGCCTCCAAATCGGTTTGACGCAATTGCAGCCCGAACGCTCCTTCCATATCAATAGCCCTAATGGGTTTGTGCAGGGTTTCAATACGCACCTCGAAGCCGTTCGTCAGAAAGCGGGTGCCGACCTGTCCTCCTTCCTGTTCAACATGTTCATAATCAGCCAAACTAGACTGCACCTTAATACTTTCAAGAAAAGGGAAGGGAGCCAGTAATTCGGCCCGAAAATCGAAACGCAATTGGTCCAATTCAATGCTTATAGGCTCTTCCGTCTCCTCTCCCGGAACTCCGTAGATAGAATCGAGACCAGAAATAGCAAACCCGGCCGAGCCTTTTTCCCAAAACCAGGCAAATCCGGCCGAACCGCTTTTTGTTTCGATTGCGCTGTTGGGCAGAATTCCTGACGCTTTTCCGCCCGCAAGTTCTTTACTGGGGAATCCAGGTATTTCAATATCGTCCGACTTGCGATAAAGCGCCCCGATCTGCCAGGCCAGGGGCTTAGCGCCGCCCCCGGTGGAGATTACGGCGGTTCTCTCTTGCGCTGCGGACCCGTAGGATACCTCAATACCTCCTTCCACCTTTGCTCCCGGCAGGTTGGAGGGAATTTCCTTGCCAATTACATTAACCGTGCCACCGATGGCGGAACTGCCATACAAAAGGGTGGCGGAACCCCGCAGGACCTCTATTCGTTCCACCAATAGCGGTTCCACACTGACGGCGTGATCCGGGCTCGTGTTGGAGACATCCAGGCTGTCCACTCCGCTTTTGAGGGTGCGAATGCGGGCGCCATCAAAACCCCGAATTACCGGCCGGCTGGCCCCGGGGCCGTGATAGGTGGAGTTGACCCCCGGGTCCCAGGACAATGTTTCCCCCAAGGTGGCCGATTGGCGCAGATGCAACGAATCGCCGGTCAGAATAGAGGTGGAAACCGCCATTTCTTCCGGCAATACCGGGTGCAGAGTAGACTCCACCTGATACTCCTCAAGTTCGCGGGTTATTAGCTTATCTTTCTGGTTATCAGCAGATTGAGCGGTAGAATGGGTTTTCCCGGAAAAAAGGAGCAACAGGTAAAAAAAAAATAATTGTGGATATGGAAATTTTTTCATCTTGCATGACAGTGGTTGGGTTGGGTGATTTTATGGCAGCCCCGAATCGGGGGATTGCCCCTGCAATGATTTATCTCGCAACACGCGAGGAAAATTCCGCCCAAGCGGACAATTATGCTGATGCCGGGATGGGAGGCGCCCTGGCCGAAACTTTGAAATGCAGGCCTGAATAGTGGGCTCTTTCAACTACCTGCGGATATTGAACAGGTCGATTAAAGGACTTATCTACATCGAAATTATCAGGAGAATCGCAATCGATGGCACTGGAACAAAAAAGAGTAAGAATGCAATTGTGTTCTAGGGTTCCGGCTTCCGGGTGAATTTTGGAATGTCGTTCTGGACTGAACGACAAAAAGGAGAGCCCGAGAATATACGTCGCAACTATCGCTGCCAGAAACTTTTGGCAGCGTGCCTCTTTTTTTTTAAACAATTCAAACATGCGGGTTGCCGATAAAAACCGGAACCTTTATTATCGGTCCGACAAAATATCCTGTCAACGCCTATAAGAAGGCGAGTATTGAAAATTAAAAAAAAAATCTCTTGGATGTGTCGAAATTGCCAGCCGCAATTCGTTATTTCTATGTTGGTTTGTTAATTGTGTATTCCAACTTGATCGGAATAATTTTTCAAAATTCAAAATAAGGAAATAAAAAATGGCGAAGTTTGTCGTAATGTTGAGGGGCGGATATGAATCTTTCAAAAAAATGACCCCAGAGGAAACCCAACAATCTATCCAACGCTACCGTGACTGGACCCAAACCTTGGTCGAAAAGGGAATATTGTCGGGGGGAGACAAATTGAACGACGATGGGGTGCGATACCTGAACTCAAAGGCTGGAAACGTCGTTTTGGATGGTCCTTTCCCCGAAACCAAGGAGACCATCGGAGGCATTATTACGATAGAGGCTACCGATTATGACGAGGCTGCTTCGCACTTAGTCGATTGCCCGATTTTTTCTGACGGCGGCAATATCGAGTTGCGGGAAATCGATGTCCTCGATTAAACAATGGGCGGATCGGCAAACAATGACCGTTCATTGCATCCTGCAGATGTTCCGCTTTTGATAGACCATCTGTTCCGGCGCAAATCCGGGCAGATGGTTGCGGTATTGACCCGCATTTTTGGACCGGAAAACCTCCATTTGGCAGAGGATGTCGTTCAAGACACTCTTTTAAAAGCACTCAGAAAATGGTCCTACCTTGGGATACCCGAAAACCCGGAAGGATGGCTTTTTAAGACGGCAAAAAATCAAGCTCTGGATATCTTGCGTCGTGAGAAACGATTTCATGAAAAATTAAACCTGCTCTTGGCAAATCGAGAAGGTGAAGATTCGCCGGCCACATTTCCGAATTTGGACGATCCCCTCCATGACAATCAGCTAACACTCATTTTTATCTGCTGCCATCCGGTCATAAGCCGGGAATCTCAGGTGGCTCTTGCTTTAAAAACAGTCGGTGGATTCGGAACATCCGAAATCGCCGGGGCGTTTCTGATCAAAGAGACGACCGTGGCGCAACGCCTCGTTAGAGCGAAAAGAAAATTGAGGGAAACTCAAATATCCTTTCAGATGCCCGGCCAAACGAAATTATCCGAGCGTCTAGATGCAGTGCTGGAAGTCATCTTTCTGATATTCAACGAGGGATACAGCGCCACCACCGGGAATGCGCTCATTCGGCGCGACTTATGTGAAGAGGCGATTCGATTGGCGACAATGCTAACTACCCGGCCGGTTGGCGATTTGCCGAAGGCTCATGCCTTGCTTGCATTAATGCATTTTCAATATTCACGGTTGGAAGCCAGGGTGGATACCACCGGAAACATGCTTCTTCTCTCGGAACAGGATCGCACAACATGGAATCGAAAATCCATTGAGCATGGGTTTTCCAGTCTGCATAAAGCGATGCGTGGTAATACCCTAAGCAAATACCACCTCATGGCCGGTATTGCCAGCTGCCACGCCTCAGCGGAAAATTTCGAGACCACCAACTGGCACGATATTCTGTTTTATTATGATCAACTTTCTCAGATACATCCTTCTCCGGTATTGGCGTTGAATCGGATAGTAGCATTGGAAAAGATTCACGGACCAAATCACGCTCTTATTGAATTGGAAAAATTTTCAAACGAAAAATCTCTGCAAAACTACTACCTACTGCCAGCTACCAAAGGTGAAATGAATCTTCGCGCTGGAAATGAAACAGAAGCTAAAAGAAATTTTGAAATTGCTTATTCATTAGCCACCAATCCCACGGAAAAACGATTCCTCAAAAAGCGATTGGATATGTTTTAAAATTTTTTCGTGCAATTACCCGAATATTTTCCAAACCTGTATAATTCGCTGGCGGACTTGACCCGTTTCATCCCCTGGAGTTGAATATCCCCTTATGGATAAGAACGCCATCGCAGGGATACTTTCGGAGATCGCGCTGTTGCTCGAGTTAAAGGGCGAGAACCCTTTTAAATTCAGGGCCTACCAGACGGGTGCTCGTTTTCTGGAGAGCCTGGATGAAGGTTTGGCCGTCATCGTTGAGGAAGGCCGTTTGACCGCCTTCAAAGGAATCGGCAAAGCCTTGGCTCAAAAAATCGAGACGCTTCAGCAGACGGGTCAGCTTGAATATTATGACAAGTTGGTTGCATCGGTACCTCCGGGATTGGTGGAAATGCTGGAGATTCCCGGCCTCGGAGCGAAAAAAATTAAGGCTGTGCATGAGGCTCTCGGTGTTGACACGATAGAGAAGCTGCAGGCCGCTTGCGATAGCGGCGAGGTGGCTGCCCTGCCCGGATTCGGAGAAAAGTCGCAGGTAAAAATTATTACCGGGATTAAAAACCGCGAAGCCTATGGCAAACGGCACCTGTGGTGGAAAGTCTTCGAGGTTGCTGAACCTATTTTAGTAGGATTGAGGGCCTTGCCTGCGGTCGAACAGGCTGAACATGCCGGAAGCCTGCGGCGACGCTTGGAAACGGTTGGCGATCTGGATTTTTTAGTCGCTTCCTCCGACCCTCAACCGGTTATGGATTGGTTTACCGGCCTCGATTCCGTCAGCGAGGTAACGGCCCATGGAGAAACCAAATCGAGTGTGCGTCTCGAAGGTGGTCTCCAGGCAGACCTGCGAGTTGTTCCGCCCCAGCAATTCGTATTTGCCCTGCATCATTTCACGGGGTCGAAGGATCACAATGTTCGTATGCGGCAGCGAGCTCTACAAATGGGTTTTAGTCTCACCGAATGGGGCCTGCGTCCGGAAAGCGGGAGTGAGGAATTGCTTGAAGAGAATATTGAGAATGAGGTCGATTTGTTTCGATTTCTCAACCTCGAATACATCCAGCCCGAGTTACGCGAA
Organism: Opitutales bacterium; assembly: GCA_021772555.1. Lineage (GTDB taxonomy): Bacteria > Verrucomicrobiota > Verrucomicrobiia > Opitutales > UBA2987 > JAJFLU01. The sequence goes on from JAJFLT010000373.1 coordinate 7,680, forward strand.
GACCTTGGGGAAATCGAAGCCGCCGAAACTGGAAAGATTTCCGGCTTGCTTGAGCCATCCGACATCAAGGGCGTATTTCATAACCACACCACTGCCTCCGACGGCCACAACACTCTCGATGAAATGGTTGCTGAGGCCGAAAAACTCGGCTGGGAATACTTGGGTATTGCGGATCATTCAAAAGCCAGTTTTCAAGCCAATGGTCTCAACGAGGAACGCCTGTTACGCCAGGTTGAAGAAATTCGGCGCATCAATGAGTCCGGCAAATACACCACCCGGTTATTAACCGGAACGGAATGCGACATCTTACCCACTGGAGAACTAGATTTCAGCGATTCGGCGCTCGCACAACTCGATTATGTGGTGGTGTCCGTGCATTCCTCATTCAGCCAGAGCGAGGAGGAAATGACTTCACGCATTATCAAGGCCATTGAGCATCCGCATAGCACCATGGTTGGGCACTTAACGGGGCGCATCCTTCTTCGCCGGGAACCTTACAAAATAGATCGCCAAAAGGTGATCGATGCCGCCCTCGCCAACGGAAAAATAATCGAACTCAACGCCAATCCGAGCCGCTTGGATATGGACTGGAGGCTTTGGCGAAGTGCGGCTGAAAAAGGTCTGCTTTGCGCCATTAACCCAGATGCCCACAGCACCGAGGGGCTTCACTATTACCTGGCCGGTGTGAACGCCGCCCGCAAAGGCTGGTTGACGCCGGATTCTGTTCTCAATACAAAACCTCTGAGCCAGGTTTTAAAGTATTTTTCCAGGTAATTCCTCTAAGAGGGTGTCTACAAAGTTGAAATGACGATGGCAGAGATGATTTGTGACATTCAGCAAGGCACATCAACCGATGTTTGGGCTAAAAGCCCTGACTCGGTTGAGGCAACGCCGCTGATGCCTCAAAGCACTCTGTCCCAAAGAGATGCGGTCGGGTATCGAAGGTCGCGGCGTTGGTTTCGCGCTCACGGGCTTGCAGCCCGCCACGCGCGAAACCGCCTTGCGCTGCTTCGATTCCGCCGCGCACCATCGCACATTTCCACTTATTAGACGCCCTCAACAACAAAAGTCATGCAAAAAAGGTTCCCCGTTCTCTACTTGTTTTTACCGCTTTGCCTTTCTGTGGCGGGCTCGTTCTTGTCGGGCCAGCAAACCTCATTCTTGGGGGAAGGCGAGTGGATCGATTTGACTCATGAGTTTTCTGAAAACACTCCCTATTGGCCGACCGCCGACGGGTTTACCCTCGAGGTGGATTACCACGGTATGACCGAAGGCGGATGGTTTTACGCTTCCAATACCTTTCGCACTTCGGAGCATGGAGGCACGCACCTCGACGCGCCTATTCATTTCGCCGAGGGAAAAATGACCACCGACGAAATTCCGATCGAAAAATTGGTGGGACCCGCAGCCGTTATCGACGTCAAAACGAAAGCTCTCTCCAATCCCGACTACCTCGTCACGATTGCCGACTTGGTTGCCTGGGAAGAACTGCACGGTACAATACCGGAGAAGGCCGTTCTGCTTCTCCATACCGGGTACGACCGATTCTGGCCCGACCGCGTTAAATATATGGGAACCGATGAACGAGGCGCGCAAGCCGTGGCCAAGCTTCATTTTCCCGGCCTGGACCCGGAGGCAGCCCGATGGTTGACTGAAAACAGAAGGGTAGGGGCGGTTGGTTTGGACACCCCGAGTATCGATTTCGGCCAATCGAGCGACTTCATGAGCCATCGGATACTTTTTGAACACAACATCCCGGTCTTTGAAAATGTGGCTCGCCTTTCGCGTTTGCCGGCTTTAGGCTCTTTCGTCATTGCCCTTCCCATGAAAATAAAAGGGGGCAGCGGCGGACCCTTACGGATTGTCGCTTTTGTTCCCGAAGCCCAACCATAGCCTTTCAGCAATCAAAATCTCTGCGGACGATACTAAATGGACGAAAAAGAGAGAATAATATGCAAGGTGGCGACAGTTTCCAAATGGAACGGTGGTAGCATTGCCGTATTTGCCGGATTGTGTACAATGGTCTCCCTCGCTTTCCAGGATTGGTTTTACGTTCTTTTGGGAATCGCCATCACCTCGGCTGGGGCCATGGAGCTGACAGGTCGCAATAAACTGCTCAAAGGACAGGCGGACGCGGGCAAATGGCTTAAGGGCAGTCAACTCTGGCTTATGGGATTGATTATCGTATACGCCTGTTTCCGCATATTTTCCTTCGACACTTCCGATCCTCTAAAGGATATCCCGAGCGAAATCATGGACACCATGATAATGACCACCGGGATGAATGAACAGGAATTGGGGGAATACGTAACCCTCTCGAACTACGCCATTTATGGAGTGGTAATGATGGTTTCGTTTTTTTATCAGGGCGGCATGTGGTTCTACTATAAGCTAAAAACCGCCAAACTGGCGGAGTTTCAACAGGCTGTTTCCTAGCAATTTCGGGATTTTTGGAAAAAAAATCATTTTCCAGTCAGCAAAATATTAAGTTCATAGAGTTCATTTTTTCTTGAACTTTAGGTTTTTTCCCCTATGCTTCTTCTAATTTATGGCTGTGGACCTACAAAACAGGCTGGAACGAGGTAAATCTTCCACCTCCCGCTCATCGTTGGCTGAGGCTTCATCGGATGGATCCACTTACTCATCCCTTAACTCCTTCGAACTCGAAATCATACATATTTTTGTTCAGACTGCGCAAGTCCTCGGCCTTCCCAAATCGGTAGGTGAGATTTTTGGCCTCCTCTATTGCTCCTTGGAACCCCTCACTTTTGACGAAATTATGTTACGTCTAAAAATCAGCAAAGGCTCGACAAGCCAGGGCCTTCGCTTTTTGCGCAACATTCGAGCGGTAAAAACAACTTATATGGCGGGAGATCGCAAAGATCATTTTGTTGCCGAGCTGCGTTTGCGTAATCTCTCCGCGGGTTTTTTGCGCGAACGCATCATGCCTCATCTTGAAAACGGAGAAGAACGCCTGAATAATCTCCAGCAGATTCTCGACCACAGCCCACCTGAAAAAAGAAAAATCTTAAAGGAAAGAATGAGTTACCTTTTCACCTGGAATAAAAAGGCGAGGGGACTTCTGCCCTGGGTCCTGAAATTTATCGATACCTGACCTCGGCAGCAGCCTCCCGCCATAATTTTTACGGAAGCAGAGAGATATCTGTATGCTTCCGCCGGATTCAATGGATCCGCACAGTCAAAACCTGAAATATGGACTGGCCTCGGCAAAAACGCCGGACGACCAGGGGCGGCAGCTTGCCATCGATATTGATATTAACCTTTCGATTTCCGGTTAACCCATACGCAATCGTCAGGAATTAACATTTTGCAGAATTTACTTCTAACTGGAATCGCCGGTTTTATCGGAGCAGCAACCGCGGAAAAATTATTGGAGCAGGGCCATCACGTAATTGGGGTGGATAATTTAAATGATTACTACCCAATCGAGTTGAAAGAATTTCGCCTCAATCGATTGCTGAAAAATACAAACTTCACGTTTTATCGGGCGGATATCGAAAATGAAACAGAAATCGGCGAGATTTTTACCCGGCATCGATTTCAGGCAGTCCTCAATTTGGCAGCGCGCGCTGGAGTCCGTGGTAGTTTGCTAAAACCCCAAGAATACTTTCGCACCAACTCACTGGGTTTAATCAATGTATTGGAGGCCATGCGAAAACATAAAACCGGGAAACTCGTTCTCGCCTCTACCTCTTCACTTTACGCTGGGGAGAAATCTCCATTTGCGGAAACTCAATCTTCAGACACACCCTTTTCTCCTTATGCGGCCTCAAAAAAATCCGCCGAGACGCTGGCTTATACCTATCACCACCTTTACGGAATCGATGTATCAGTATTGCGTTATTTTACCGTTTACGGCCCAGCCGGACGGCCTGATATGGCCCCCTTTCGTTTTATTGAATGGATGCTTGGTGAAAAGCCTATGAAATTATTCGGAGACGGCAATCAATCGCGCGACTTCACTTATATTGATGACGTTGTCCATGGAACTATTCTCGGGTTAAAAGATTTAGGATATGAAATGATCAATATTGGTTGTGGAAAAAATCCGCTTTCCATAAACGACTTACTTCATTTGCTCGAAAAACTAACTGGCAAAAAGGCGAAGGTTCAATCTGGCCCGGAGATGTTGGCCGACATGCGCGAAACGAGGGCCGATATCTCAAAAGCCCAACGGATTCTCGGCTGGAAACCCGAAATTAGTCCGGCTGAAGGTTTTCAACAAACGGTTCAATGGCATCGGGAAAACCGGGACTGGCTTCCGGCCATCGCATCCGCTTCAGAACGCATATAATTTCAAACGTTTACTATGAAAGTTCCCTTACTCGACCTAAAGGCCCAATACCGATCCATTAAAGCGGAGATTGATTCTGTTGTGGCCGATGTTTTTACATCTCAAATGTTCATTAATGGAGAAAAAGTAACGGAATGCGAAAGAGAGGTGGCTGCCTATTCGAATTGTCAATTTGCAATTGGTGTTTCCTCCGGGACAGATGCCCTCATTATAAGCCTTATGGCGGAGAATATTGGCCAAGGCAGCGAGGTAATTACTACGCCCTATTCCTTTTTCGCTTCCGTCGGTTCAATTGTAAGGTTGGGGGCGCAGCCTGTATTTGTCGATATCGATCCCGAAACCTATACCATCGATACTTCCCAAATAGAGGAAAAAATAACGGATAAAACAAAAGCAATTATTCCGGTTCACCTGTATGGTCAAATGTCCGATATGGACCCAATTGTTTGCTTGGCTGAAAAACACGATTTGACCATAATTGAAGATGCCGCCCAAACCATCGGAGCCGAAGATGGCGGCATGAGAGCTGGGTCTGTTGGACGTTATGGTTGTTTTTCCTTTTTCCCCTCTAAAAACCTGGGGGCGGCCGGAGACGCCGGTATGGTTTTAACCAATGACCCGGATAAAGCCGACGCCCTTGTATCGTTACGTAATCATGGTGAGCAAAAAAAATATTATCACGACCTGGTTGGAGGAAATTTCCGTCTGGATGCCTTGCAGGCGGCCGTCATAACGGTGAAGCTTTCATATCTTGATGGCTGGACTAAAGCTCGTCAGGACAATGCTTACCGTTATAACCGTCTTTTTAGCGATGCTGGTTTAACGGATAAAGAATGGATAAAAACACCCGTTGAAAAAACAGAACGTCATATATATAATCAGTATATCATAAGAGCAAATCGGCGTGATCAATTGTGCGAATATTTGAAAGAAAAAGAAATCGGCCATGATATTTATTATCCAGTGCCTCTTCACTTGCAAAAGTGTTTCGCCTTTTTGGGTTATTGCGAAGGTGATTTTCCCCAAAGCGAAAGAGCAGCCCGGGAAACACTAGCCTTGCCTGTTTACCCTGAACTAAGCACGGACCAGCAAGATTATGTTGTTTCGACCATTGCCGAATTCTATAAAAAATCCTGAATGTACTACAGTCCCACCGTGATTGATGAAAGAGCTTACACAAAAAATTATTAAAGGAAGCTTTTGGGTTCTTGGCCTGCAGATTCTACAACGTAGCTTGGCTTTATTGCGTACTTTAATTTTGGCGAGGCTTTTAGCCCCGGCAGATTTTGGTTTATTTGCACTTGCATCCCTTATGATCCTGGCATTCGAGGTATTTACCAGAACAGGATTTGAAGATGCATTAATCCATTTTCGCGATGATTTGGATAGTTACCTCCATACAAGTTATTGGATTCAGGTGTCGCGAGGCGTGTTACTGGCATTGCTTTGCCTGATTGTGGCTCCATTGCTTGGAAATGTTTTCCATGAGCCTGCTTTTGTCAAAGTAGCTCAATTTATGGCTTTGACACAGCTTGTTCGGGGTTTCCGCAGCATTGGCATCGTTCTTCTCCAGAGAGAAATGAATTTTAAATGTGAAACTTTTTTTAATCTTATCTTTGTCGGCATTAGTTTCATTTCAACTATTGCCCTTTCGCTTTATTTCAGAAACGTTTGGGGATTAGTTTTTGGATTGTTTATTGGTGAATTGGTGGCGACAATTACTTCGTTTTACTTTCATCCTTATCGTCCTGGATTTGAATTTCGCTTTGAAAAAATAACACATCTTTGGAACTATGGAATATGGCTTTTTCTTTCTGGAATTGTCAGCTATTTGGCCCTCAATTTAGATAAAATCTTTATCGGGCACGTCCTTGATACAGAAACTTTGGGAATATATTTCATGGCCGTTTACCTGGCTAATCTTCCTACTACAGAAATTACCAAAGTGGTGGCCAGGGTTACTCAACCTGCCTACGCCAAATTGCAGTACGATCCGATCAAGTTAGGCGAAGCATTTGCCAATACATTTCGCTATACATTCCTGCTTGTTGCTCCTGCCGCAATTGGGGTGGCCCTCCTCTCACCAACATATACCCCCCTTATTCTTGGGAGCAAATGGGGTGCCGCTGCACTACCGCTATCGCTGCTGGCAATAGGAGGTTTATTTAGAAGTGTAGCCGGATTGGGCGGTGCTTTTTTTAAGGCCACTGAAAAACCGAAACCAATTCTTGTGATGGAGTCTGTTCGTGCAATATCCCTTTTTAGTCTGCTTTACCTTGGATATACCCTGGCGGGTTTAAACGGCATTGCCGCTGTTTCTGCAATTTCTTCTTTTTTTATTGTTCCTGTCACCCTTTATTTTATCCGTAACCGGTTGGGGAACTACAACAAATGGATTTCAGGTTTAGGTAATCCAATTGTTTCGGTTTCATTTATGGCTTTTGCAATATATTTAATGGTTAAATTAATTCCAGGAAATTGGATGGGCCTATCACTGATTCTTTGTGTGGCCGTTATAATTTATGGTGTATCAGCGGTTAAAATGGATAAATCTCTAATTCCATTAATAAAAAGTATATCAATATAAATGGAGAGAGAGAATCAAAATTGGATAAAAAACATATTACTGGAAAGCTTATACATTTACCGGTTTTTAAAACTTTTATGCAAAGATTCCGATAAGTTAAAGTCATCATCATATTTCAAACAAATTAAGAGCCTCCAAAAAAACCCTCAAAGAACACTTTTTTACGATCGCTGGTGTGAGTTATTGAATTATGGAAATACCGATACCTTTACCATGCTGTCGCACATTTTTAAAAATGGAATACCAAACGGTAAACGATATATCAAAACACTGCACACTCATTTCACGCAAAATAATGGCAAACAGGTTTCTTTGGAAGACCTGGATAAAGCTTACGCTAACAGTACTTTTCACTATCTAACAAGACTAATGCTTGCTTATGAACGTTATACAGATATTGAATCGACCCTACGGCACATTGAAAATAAAATTGCTCTTGAAAATATGAATGTGCTGGATTACGGGTGCGGAATTTCAGATTTTGGCTTACTCTGTTCTTATTTGGGGTGTCGTGTTTCGATTGCCGATGCGGATCCAAACAAAGAAAAATTTTCGTTTTGGCGGTATAAAGAAAGAAATTTAAAAGTAACACGCATACAACTGATCACATATCGAGAAATTCCGCATTTAGAAGATAAATTCGATCTTATCATTGCTTCTGAATTACTTGAGCATGT
>JAJFLT010000374.1 GCA_021772555.1 Opitutales bacterium
CATGAGAATGCCGGTGGCGGAAGTCATTCCGGCATTGGCTCAAATGTGGCGGTCGGATGAGTCCATTGGTGTGGAAACCCCCACCGAGTTTCACGCCTCCCAGGTTAATTTGATACTGCACTTTGGTTTGGAAACAACCGGTGAAGAAGCTTTGCGGATATTTGATACCGCCTGCCAGTTTGCCATCAATCACCCCTCAAGAATCATTGTCCTCTGTCCGGTCGAATCTTATCGCGGGGAAGAAATCCTCGAGGGAAAGCTCTTCAGTCAATGTTTCCTCGGACCCGGAAAAGGCAATGTTTCCTGCTGCGATGCGCTTATTCTTGGTTATCCCACCACCGAATCCGGTTTTTTGGAAAACCTGGTTTCCATTTGGCTCGATAGCGATCTGCCCACCTATCTGTGGTTTCACCGTGTTCCGGTGCGGGCCATCAATGAATTCTATCTCTCCTTCGTCGAAGATTTCCGCCGAGTAGTTTTCGACACTTCCATCGAGCATGACAGTTTTAATCGCATAAATTGGCCTGCCTTGGTTCAACCCAGTGACCTGGCCTACGCGCGCACGCTGCCCTTCCGTCAAACCATAGGCCAGTATTTAAGCCGTTTTGAACCATCGATTCTGGTCGATGGGCTCCGTGCCGTGGTCATTCAGCACAAACCCGCTCTCGATGGTGAAGCCGCCGGGCTGCTCCGCTGGCAGCGTTCCTGTCTGCATACCTGTGGGTTCGAGGGGACCGGTAAAGACTCCGAAAAAGATAAAAACTTTGTCTCAGATCGCCTGGATGATTCGGACCCGAGCCAGTTGCGGATAAATTGGGTTTATCAGAATGATCGGAAGCATTTTTCCTGGCATTACACCACTCAGGACAATACGGCCCATGTAGAGGCTGATTTTGGGCAAGGCCGGCACTCCAGGCAAACTCCCCTCAATCAACTTAAGCCTGAATCAGCTCTCGCCGAAGCGCTCTTTTTCTAGCGATTCGATATTATTTGAGGTGATCACAGGTAGTAGCGTTCAGGTTTCATGACTCCGGTATTGAAATTTACTGAAACCTGACACCCGAACACTGACACCTTCCAAAATTGCTGATTCCATCCACCATAATTGCCGAGGCGCTTTTTTTAGACGGCGCAACCGGCCTGAAAACTGCCTCCACCGGGATTTCGCAAAGAGCGGCTAAATTTCTTTTTTGCTTGGCCGACTTCTTTTCTAACTCCGGACGGGCGGGGTCTTACATTTTTCAGGAACTGTAGAATGAATGAATTTTCAACTATTGCATTAAATTTTAGCACAACCGAAGCCAAGGAATTGTTACCTTTGGTGGAGACATTGCTTAAAAATAACACAAACGGCGGTGAAGAATATAACGGCGAGGAACTGATTACCCGTTGTTTATGGGAAAACGACCCCGAAACCTATCCCGAGCGCAAACAGGAGTACCTGGCCTTATATGGAAGAGTGACTTTTGCCGAGGCCGAACGCGAATACCGCTACCTTTCCTTCATGGCCAAGGTATACTGGAAGCTCCTGTTCGCCGCCCGCAGGGAGGACTAATCAGTCGGAACAAGAGCCTGGGGCCAACTTGATCTTTAATCTTGCGGACAGAAAAATCTGGCCTAGGCCTTGTTGATCTTGCCCGCTTTGATAGCCTTGGCGGAAACCCACATTCTTTTCACCTGCCCACTGGCCAGACGAACCCGCACACGTTGCACATTGGGCTTGAAAGTACGCTTGACCACCTTGGTCACATGCATGCCGATGCCGCCCCTCTTTTTAGCCTGCCCCTTGCGATGGATGCGGCTCCCGCGATGGGGGCGTTTACCTGTTATTGCGCATATTCTGGCCATTGACGTGTCCTTTATCTGTGTGGAAAAGGGCTGGAATTTAAGTTCCCCCCCAACCTTGGCAAGCTTTTTATGCGTGAGAATGTGTCAGGATGCCGGATTAAGGTGGAACGTGCTGTCCCGGCACGTTTCTGGGAATGATTTTCAGGTGTTTCCTACATCTTATCTACTGAAACCCGAAACCTGACACTTGTCTTCAACCTCCTGTTTTATCCCATATAATACCTGAAATACCCTTCCCAATTGATTCGGGTGCAGGATTTCCCTCAGAGCATTACGGGATTGGTCGAACTGGCCCGGGTGGTGGGTAACGATTTCAGCCAGCTCTTTTTCCGCCCAGTGGATGAAAAACGATTCCTGGGTTTCCAGTTGGATCCCGGATAGCCCTGCCTCGCGCAAAACCGATTTCAGTCGGTCCCAGCAAAGGTGGCAGGTGAGGTCCTGTTCCCCTGGATGGTCCAGCAAGTTGGACTGTTGCTCGTGATTACGATAAGCCCGCGCCGTTCCATGTGGGTGCAAAGTAATGAGTTCCTCCCAGAATTTCCCGTAATCGAAAGTCAGAAAGATGCCTTGCCAGTTTGCATTTATAAGATCCCGCAACCGATTCTCCGCTTCCAGCGAAAGGTCTACCGTGTAGCCTTCTGGGGCGCCTGTTGGAAGTTCGCAAATCAACTTTTGTGCTACAGGCTCTGGTTCCGGCAAATAAGTCTCGGCCAGCTCGTCGTCATCCACGCGCACCCCGACCTCTCTCCATCGCCTATCCGAGAACCGCAAACGGACGAAAGGCTGGGCGTCGAGCCACTCGTTGGAAAAAACGATTGCTTTCTCCGGCAATTCTATCGCTTGGCCCAGGCGGAAAACCCGCAAATCCGCAAAAGGGTGGTTCCCTTTCTCCAGCAATGCCTGCCCCGGCTCCGCCCCGATTTCCACAAAAGTGTATTCATCGGGCGATTCCGGTTGGAGCAGTTTGACCGCCGCCGCAGTCACCAAACGGCCAAAAACAGGACCCAGGGTGGTCGAGGTGTAAAAATCCGTCTGCGGGCCTCGCCCCACCCGCAAAGAGTCTCGCTGGTAATAACCGATGCCCGGAGCGTAGAGCGCATTACGCACAAAATCCGCAAACGATATCACACCGTCTTCATTGGCCTGATTCTTTAGGTAGGTTCGCATCGTACGTCCGAAGTCCTACTGAGTCGCATTACAAATAATATTTGAAACCTTTGATACAGCGGACCGAACGGATTTTATCCAATCGGTTTGAAAAATTAAAATAAATGTTTCAATATTTAAAACAAATTATTTTCATATGATATTGATTGATTTCAAATATCGCAAAAATGGCTGCTGAAAGCATAGCAAAAATTGTCCTTACCGGCTCAAGTGGAAAAGCCGGTAGGATGATCATGCCTCATTTAGCCGAAGCTGGATACGAAGTTCTGGGAGTGGACGCCAATGCACCAGCCCAATCCAGCGCCACGGGAAATTTCCAGGTCATCAAGGCCGACCTGACGAATCTTGGAGAGACGTTGGAAGTATTCAATGGCGTCGATGCGGTCGTGCATTTGGCCAACATACCCATCCCAGGAATGTTCACACCCACGCGAACTTTCATGGAAAACACGGCCATGAACTACAATGTGTTTTCGGCCGCCGCCCAATCGGGTGTGAAAAAAGTAGTCTGGTTGTCGAGCGACGCCATCATGGGCCTGCCCTACGATGATCCGCCAAAGTACGTTCCCGTCGACGAAAATCACCCCTGCCTTCCGGCCACCACGTATGCACTGTCCAAATTGACGGGCGAAGTGATGGCGGAACACATTTCCCGTTGGTCGGGGATTCCCTTTGTCGGATTACGAAGCTGTTTTCTGCAAGGCCCTCAAGATTATGAACTTTATGGGGAATTTCAAAACGATCCGCACGCACGGCGCTGGCACCTCTGGTCCTATTTGGATTTGCGCGACATGGCCCGAGCCTGCAACCTTGCGTTGTCTGCTGAAACTAAGGGTTGTGAAATCATGAATATCGTGGCAGAGGACTCTGTTATGAAAATGCCGTCAAAGGAAATCATGGCAGCCGTTTTTCCAAATGCGGAAGTGCGCGCGGATCTGGGAGAACATGGAGGTTTTTTCAGCAACGCCAAGGCCGGGAAAGTAATCGGTTTTGTTCCGCAGTATTCCTGGCGTAATATATAATAGAATGGATACTATGAGCGACGACGTGTTTTGTGTGATGGAGAAAAGTGTCTTTGAAGACGCTGTTCAATCCGGCGAGTTTCAACCCGAAAGCCTCGCCACGGAGGGATTTGTCCATTGTACCCAACTTCATCAATCGGTTGAAGTGGCTAACATCTTTTATGCCATTTTCCCGAATGTGGTTCTCGCGCGCATCGAGCGGGCGCGCCTCCGCAGCAAGGTTCTCGATGAAGAGGCGGCTGATGAAAGGTTCCAGGGCCGGGGCGATACCTATCCCCACATCTATGGGCCGCTCAATATGGACGCGGTGATCGATGTCCAGGATATGGAGAGGGATGAAGCCGGACAATTTCTAATGCCAGCCCAATACGAGTCATTATAGTGCAGCAAAAATTGTTTTCGCAGGACTATTCCTGAAAACTCAATTTTGAAAACACCCGAACAACTCCTTGTAGAACTGGGTATCGAATGACCCTTGCCCCGGTAAGGGGACGTCGACTATGAAGCTTTGGTCATGATCTCGGGCCAGGTCCCATAGGTGGGTGAGCGAAACAATCTCGTTAAAACAGTCCGGTAGGCCTTTCACGATATCGGGTTCATTTCCAGAAATTCAAACATTTCACTTACCCGTTTTCGAACGTTCCCATTGTGCAACACACGACAATACCAAAACTGAGGCCATAATTTATCCGCCTGGTACGAGATATGGGTTCCATGTCACCCTGCCGAAAAAGGACGAATATCCTGCGAACACGTCCTGCGAAATACTGATAATTCGCCCGCGGGAATTGGGTCTCTATTCGGGAGACAACTAATAAAATAACATGAAAGGTTTTCTTCAATTAAACAACTATTTGTATATACAATTAAAATAAAACACACATTAATTAGAGAAAATTAACAATGAAAGAAAAAATCCTCATTACAGCGGCAAATGGTAACACTGGTTTTAACGCGGCTAAAGAGCTGCTAAAACTCGGTTTTTCCGTTCGTGCCGTTGTCAGAAACACTAATAACCCGAAAGCGCGGGAATTAAAGAGGCAAGGAGCTGAACTATTTTCCGGAGATATGGAAGATATTCGTGATGTGCGAAAAGCCCTCGTCGGTATCAAACGAGCCTATTTTGTCCCGACCTATCCGAACGTTCTGTTTCAGGGAGCAACCTTTGCCACCGCCGCCGAAGAAATGGCGTTGGAGCATGTAGTGGTGCTTTCACAATGGCTTTCATCAAATGTTCACCCTTCTATATACACTAAGGAGCACTGGTTGGTAGATAATATTTTTAAACAATTACCTACCGTTAAAAGCACCTTCTTGAACCCCGGATTATTTGCCGCCTCCTATTTTTTCAGCATAGAACCCACCGCTCAATTGGGGATGATGCCGGAATTTGGTAAAAATGCCCCTCCATCCAATGAAGATATTGGCAGCGTGGCCGCCCATATTCTCAAAGATCCCTCCAATCACGAAAATAAAACCTATCGCATCACTGGCCCAGAGGTTCTTTCCTCCCAGCAAATGGGTGACACCATCGGGAAAATTTTGAACCGGAAAGTTAAAGTACAAAATTTGCCGGAAAAAATGATGCTCAAGGTATTCAAAGCTGCAGGAAACTATCCGGTTAGCGATGTGTCACAGTTGCGCTATTATGTGAGCGAAGCGCAAACCAACACCTTTGCATTGGGAGCGCCCACCAATGTCGTAAAAGAGATCACGGGAAAAGAAGCGGAAGATTTTGAAACCATCGCTCGGCGCTATCTCGGCGAAAATCCGGCCACCAAACAAACTTTGGGCAATAAAATTCGCGCCATCAAAAACATGGTTAAGGCATTGCTTACAAAACCATGGGACATGGTAAAGTATGAAAAGCAGCAGGGTTTTCCAAAATTCGAAAATATGAAGCTTTCTTCCCAATCGGATGAATGGCGCACCGAGCATAACGTATAAGTGGTCACTAATTTGAGGGCTTTCACAAAATAAGTTAAAAAAATGCTAGGAATTGCTTGACGGATCGAGTAATTGTATATACAAACATAATCATTCAATGAAAAACACTTCACAATCCACCACCCCCAATCAGATCGCCGAAGTCTGCATCGGCTCACGCGTGCGCCTCCTCAACCGGGTCATTACCAGAATCTATGATGATGCCTTGCGGAACCTGGGTATTACCATAGGGCAGTTGAATATTCTGGTGGTTATAGGAAAGAGAAAAATCGTTCGCCCGGCCGAGATTTGCCACGCCCTCAAGATCGAAGTATCCACCTTGAGCAGAAATATCGAAAGAATGCGGGCCAAGGGATGGATTGAGGTGCTCGAAGATCCAGGAGACGCCCGGGCGCATCAATTTCAATTGAGCCGGCAAGGCCAGGAACTATTGGAAATTGCCTATCCCGCCTGGGAGCAGGCCCAGCAGAAAGCCGAGAACCTCCTCGGCGATTCCGGAATGGAGGTTCTCGATCAAGCGGCGGACCGGGCCAGGGAATTCATTTCGGCTTAAATTTTTTTAACCACATAATTGCATATACAAATAAAAATAAGGAAAAATAAAAATGAAGAATAAAACACAAATACTGGTAACCGGCGCGACAGGAAAAACGGGCGCCTTCGTAGTGGAACAATTGATCGAACGCGGGTATCGCGTCCGGGCTATGGCGCGTCGTCACGACGAGCGGTCTCAACGCTTGGAAAACCTCGGTGCGGAGATCGTTTTGGGCGATTTCCTCGATTTGGCATCCATGCGCAATGCCGTCAAGGACATCAATAGAGTTTATTTCTGCTATCCGCCACAGGGCGACCAGTTGGTAGAAGCGACTTCAATCATTGCCGTGGCAGCCAAAGATGAGGGCGTCGAAGCGATCGTCAACATGTCGCAGATATCCGTCCGGCAATATGCCCCCAGCGCGTTGACGCGACATCATTGGCTCTCCGAGAACATCCTGGACTGGGCGGAGATCGGCGCGGTGCACATTCGGCCAAGTTATTTCGCCGAAAACCTCTACATGTTTAACAGTCAATCCATTGCTCAAGAGGGGAAAATCTATCTTCCCTACGGCGATGAACGCCACTCTCCCGTTGCTGCGGAAGATATTGCGCGGGTCATCGTGGGCATTCTGGTCGACCCGGCCTCGCATGTTGGTCAGCGATATTTGATCACGGGTGACCGCAACAGGACCATCGCGGAAATCGCGGAGGTATTCACTCAGGTATTGGGACGCCCCGTGGAGTATGTCGATCTACCCATCGAAACCTGGGGCCAGGTCTTGGCCGAAAAGGCCGGTTTGCCCGAGTTCCTCGTTTCGCACCTCAAAGCCGTCGCCCAGGATCATAAAGATGGCGTATTCAGTATGCAGACCGATGTGGTCGAACGCATCGGAGGACAAGCCCCGCAGTCGTTGGAGACATTCATCGAAAACCACCGCGCACTCTTCACCACGGAGGCGGTACTGGCGGCGGTCTAAAAACCTCGAAAAAAGGATTCTTAATCATGACAACCTCAAATCTTGCCTGAAAACGGGCGCTCATCATGGGCGCATCGAGCGCTGGAGGTCGTCAAATCGGATATTTCCTCCCCGCAATCAGCCCCAAAGCTGTCAGATCAGCTCAAGGCTGCGGGGAGGCAAGTATCCTTCCATCTCAACAATGCTTGGGTCCGGAAAAGGCAATCGATATCAGGAACCTTCGGACTGCGAAGCCTTAAACTCGCTCAATAGGGCTTCCAGTTTCTGTTCCGATAGCTGTAAAGGGTGGCCCCGCCAGACAACATTACCCGAACCATCGATTAGCGCCAAATGCGGGATGCCCGTGAT
>JAJFLT010000375.1 GCA_021772555.1 Opitutales bacterium
AGCCCGTGGATAAAATCCACCTCCGGCCTCTTCACCTGGTCGAGCAGTTGCCGGGCCCGGGTCGAAAGACTGTCCATATATTTCCGGTAGCCCTCGGCATAAAGCGTATCGAAAGCGAGGGAGGACTTGCCCGAACCGCTCACCCCCGTAATCACCACCAACCGCTCGCGCGGGATGCGCAACTCGATATTTTTCAAGTTGTGCTCACGCCCACCCTTGAGATGGATAAAATCAGCTTTGCGTCCGCTCTTTTTCATTTATGGAGTCCCTTTGCCGCAGCACGGAAATAGTTCCCGCATTGGCAGAATGTTTCAAGAACCTATCTCAAAATCGCAGATGAATTATGCAGAAAGCCAATATAGGTTATGAGCGGCGAAATGAACCTGTAAAAATCCGGTTAATTACCGATTCGGGTTGAAACTGGAATTTTTTTCTTTACCTTATTAGCAGAAGAGGCAGTTTGTCCGATTTCAGTTTTCCATGAAACTCAATTCAAAACCCATCCTCTATATCAAGACCGGTTGCCCCTGGTGCCGTGAAGCTCTCAGCTTCTTTTCACAGCACGGCATCGGGATCGACGTGCGCGACGTTAGGCAAACTCCTCAAAACATGCAGCGCATGGTCGAAGTCAGCGGGCAATCCCTAACGCCCACCCTTGAATACGGTGAGTTCGTGGTGGCCGACTTCAGTCTCGACGAATTGCACGACGAATTGGAGCAAGTGCCCGAGGTGAAAAGAGAGTGGGGCCTGGGCGACGACGACGAGTGAGCCTTCGCCCCTAAGGGACGAAGAACATCTCCATACTGCGAACCTCCACCGGTTGCGGTGGGACAGGCATCGGGTAAACCAAAGGAATTGACCTGCCTGGGTTTAAGTGAGAGCCTGCCGCTGCAATGTCCGCTCACGGGGAAGGTTTTTTATTGGGTCCAGTCCAACGCAAGATTGTGGCGGCGGCGTTGTCTTTTTTGGCCGTCATCCTGATTGTTTCCCTGGCGTTGCTGGTATTTTTCATTCTGCAACGGGTGGTTTCATTTTTTTCCGGGGTGATTTGGCCCTTGGCGGTGGCGGGAATACTCGCGCTCATCCTGCGGCCTTTAGTAAAATGGCTGGAACGGGTTTTTAAGCTAAGCCGGAATGTATCTATCATTGTACTCTATGCGTTTGTGCTGCTGGCCGGTTGCGGGCTACTGGCTCTGGTCGCCCCCGCCGTGATTTCCCAGGTGACGGACTTTGTCAACGATGCCCCAACATTACTCAATAATGCTCGAGAGTTTCTACAGGCGCGATACCCGGGGCTTTTGGATAATCTGCGCCTGGAGTGGTTCCGGGAATATTTTGACACTCTTCTGGAGGGGCTCAAACAAATGGCGGCCTTTTCCATGCCGGTTATTCGGGAGGCCGGGGTTTGGGTTTTCGGTCTTTTCGGCGCCACGGCCGCGGTGGCCATCATTCCCATTTACCTGTTTTACTTTCTACAAACGGATCGGGACCCGACCCACGATTTGGGCCAGGAACTGGTTTTTCTCAGCCCACAAATCCGCCAGGATCTTCTATTCTTGATGCGTGAATTCGCAACCATCCTGGTGGCATTTTTTCGAGGTCAACTTTTAATCGGCCTCATCATGGGAATATTACTGGCCACAGGGTTCACTCTGGTGGGATTGAAATTCGGCCTCATGCTCGGCCTGTTGATCGGTATTCTCAACATCATCCCTTACCTCGGAACGATTCTCGGTCTGGCCACAGTTTTACCCATAGCGTTTTTTCAACCCGAAGGCGGCTGGATTCTGGTTGCGTTAGCCTTGGTGGTATTTTTTGCCGTGCAGGTTATTGAGGGTTATCTGCTGACACCCAAAATCATGGGCAAGCAAACCGGTCTTCACCCGCTGGCTGTCATCATCTCAATATTTTTCTGGGGCACGGCCCTGAAAGGTTTGCTCGGGATGGTTTTGGCCATTCCCCTGACCGCCTTCTTCATCATCGCCTGGCGATTATTGAAACGCAAATACCTGACCCAACCTCAGGAAGCGCAAACGGTGTAAAGCAAATCACACCGCCGGCCTTAGATGCCCTCTTACATATTCCCGATAATGGCGGTGGCAAAGGCGGAGCATTTCACTTCCGTCGGGCCGTCCATCAACCGGGCCAGATCGTAAGTCACGACTTTGGAACTGATGGTGGTTTCCATTGCCGTAATGATGAGGTCGGCGGCCTCGTTCCAATCGAGGTAGCGCAACATCAATTCACCGGAAAGTATGACGGAGCCAGGATTTACTTTGTCCAAACCGGTGTATTTGGGGGCGGTTCCGTGGGTGGCTTCGAAAATGGCGTGCCCGGTTTCATAGTTGATGTTGCCTCCGGGGGCGATGCCGATTCCGCCCACCTCAGCCGCCAAAGCATCCGAGATATAATCGCCGTTGAGGTTGAGCGTGGCGACCACGTCGTATTCCGCCGGACGGGTCAGGATCTGCTGTAAAAAAGCATCGGCGATGACATCCTTGACGACGATCCCATTGGGTAAACGGCACCACGGTCCGCCATCGATTTCCTCTGCTCCAAACTCGGTTTTGGCCAACTCATAACCCCAATCGCGGAAAGCGCCCTCGGTAAACTTCATGATGTTGCCCTTGTGCACGAAGGTTACGCTTTTGCGGTTATTCTCGATGGCGTAATTTATGGCGGCGCGAACGAGCCGGGAAGTTCCCTCCCGCGAAACGGGTTTGATACCGAAGCCGGCCGTATCCGGGAACCTCACTTTTTTATAACGCTCGCCGAAATTTTCTTTCAAGAACGCTTTTAATTTTTCCGCATCTTCGGTCCCTTCACGAAACTCGATTCCTGCGTAAATATCCTCAGTATTTTCGCGAAAGATGACCATGTCCACCGCCTCCGGTTTTTTCACCGGGCTTTGCACACCGCGAAAATACCGCACCGGGCGTAGGCAGACAAAGAGGTCCAGTTCCTGGCGAAGGGCCACGTTGAGAGAGCGAATGCCTCCGCCCACGGGAGTCGTTAGAGGGCCTTTGATGCCGACCAGGTATTCCCGAAACGTATCCAGAGTCTGCGTGGGAAGCCAATCGCCCGTGGCGTTGTAAGACTTTTCACCGGCCTGCACTTCAAGCCAGTTGATCGACCGGTCGCCTCCGTAGGCTTTTTCCACAGCTGCATCGAAGACGCGTTGGGCGGCGACCCAAATGTCCGGACCGATGCCGTCTCCCTCGATAAAAGGTATGACCGGCCGAGCG
>JAJFLT010000376.1 GCA_021772555.1 Opitutales bacterium
GTTTCACGGGGCCAAAAGTCACTCCACAGGTATAGTTGTCGAGCCTATCTTCACCGTTCAATAGGTTTCACTTTGTCCGGTTGTAGAGAAAATGCTAAAGATCGGTAATTGAATCCAGAAGTAACGGGCTATGACAACTCAACACGCTGGGCAATAGATCCCGCCAATCGCTTACTCCTTATCTGCCTTAATGGAAAATCCTGGATTCCAGCGCAGGAGTCTGTCTATGGCTCGTGGAGTGTCTTCCTCTATGGCCCCTATTCTAGGAATGACAGCCACAATAATCTCCAGGGAAACCGGATTCATGCGTGGGTAGATTTTTTTCAAATTATCCCATTCCCATTCGCCCATGCCTTCGGCCGGATTCGATATCAAATTCAAACATGCGTAATTGATACCCAACTGCCGTGCATAATTCATCTCTGTGCCCGTGTGTTTGGTTACCAAGTCGCCTCCGACCTGCTTATAGAATTTTATTTCGGCAACACTTTGGAACGGTTGTCCTCTGGCTTGCATGTGGACGCCTCCCAAATGAACATTTACATCGTCTAAATCACGGTGTGATCGAACCACCCGGAGCGCCTCTTCATGGAGTATTTTGCTCAGCAATGGATCCGTTGCGGGCGACATGCGGGCGGTAACCCGGGCATCCGGCCCCATAACTTCGGGGACGATGTACATATCCCTGTCGATATTGAAATCGATCAGGTCATCGGGTATGATGTAATCGTAGGGTTTTAACAGAGGATTGATTCCCCCGGCAGTGGCCCCCCCGATGGCCTCCTTAACGCCCAGATGATACAAGGCAGACCACGTTTCCAACAATTGATCCCTGCCATGGAAATGAACATAATAAAAGGGGACGCCTTCAACTTCCCCATAATAAATATTGGGTGATACGCCTGCTGAAGTTTCGTAGGTGAATGAACCCTTCAAGTAGGGAGAATCAATCAATGCATCATTGATGAATGTACCGCCGATAACGGCAATTTTTGCAGAAGGAAAATCTTCCGATGTTTGAGAACCATACCCGTTCAGGCATCCGACGAGCATACAATAAATAATCAGTTTTTTCATTTAATTTCCTGGTTGTTGTAGATTTCCAAAAGAAGAATTCGATTGTGATGGTAACGGCCCGTTCATTATTTACTCGCGATGGGAATCAAGCGTCCGCGGGATGGCATTTCTACTACCTCTTGGGCGGAGAGGTAGTCCTGCAATGCCTCAGCAAAAAGTGGTTGCGAACCTTTTTTTGTGAGTCGTTTGGTTTGGGGAAATGTGCTGTAATGATCGCCTCCTTGGGCAAGAAAATCTGTTGTCGCAACACGGTAGGCGGCCCTCGGGTCGAGAATCTCATTGCCAACAGATATGGAAAGTGTCCGGCCCCCTATAGGGCGATCGAGATCGTATTCCACATTGAGGCCGGAGACCTGGAGCATTCCTCGCTCGAGGGTCAGGGATTGCTCCAGGACTTCCTTTATTTGAGCTCCGTTCATTTCGAGAATTACCATTTCGTTTTTAAAAGGAAAAGAATTCATCAAATCGGCCAGGGGCACATCGCCTTTGGGCAAGTCTTTGCGCAGCCCGCCCGCATGAATAAAACCGATTTGGGCTTCACCCTCTTCCCGTAAAATATCGGCATACAGATTACCCAAATCCGATTCTTTATTGTAAACCCGCGAAAACCGCTCCTTGGCGTGGAAGATTGTTTTTTGTAAATCCGGGAAAAGAGCGCGGTAATGCTCCAGTTTTTGCACGATCATTGGATGTGGCTTCAGCTCATTGCTCACGACATGCAATAGGGAACCTTGGTGGGAAAGAATTGCTCCAGTGTCCATCGCTACCTGCAATTTCAAGTAGCCCAGGCGCGTTCCCTGCCCGTAGGTCTGCATGATGAGAGTGCCTGTCTTGGGGTGGACAACCGGTTTTTCCGTGCCCGCGTCGGCGTGACCGCAAAAGAGCACGTCGATCCCCTCTACTTCACCGGCCTTGTTGTAATCGGCCTCGATGCCCCTTTGAATGTCAGGATGGGCTTCATCGTCCGTCTGCATGGGAGCGGTTTTTCCCTGGTGGGCCAGCACCACAATCAAGTCTACCGCGGGGCGAAGCTCGTTCACCAATCCCTTCACAATGGGAATAGGCTCCCGAAAATCCACTCCGGCCACATGAGAAGGGATGATGGCGTTACGGGCATCCCGGCCTAGTATGCCGATCACTCCAATACGAAATCCATCCCGCTCAATGACAGCGTACGGTTGGGCATAAGGATGATCCGTTCCTTTATAAAAAAGGTTGGCTCCCAGAACCGGAAAAGGCAGGCGGCTCTTTTGATCGGCAAAACTTTCCCAACCGTATTCGAACTCGTGATTGCCGATGGCCATGGCGTCGTAGCCCATCGTTATCATCATTTCCATGGGCACAGCGCCTTCGGTCAGCTTGGACAGGATTCCGGTAAAAATATCGCCCGCATCGAATAGAAAAACCAGTGTTTCCCTGTCGCGAATGGTCTCCACCAAGGTTGCTATTTGCGCTATCCCGCCGAGGTATTCCACATCGTCTCGCCAATAGGCCGGTATCGGATCGAAGGCACTCTCGAAATCATTGGTAAAGAGAAGTGTCACTTCCCTGCCGTTATCTTTAGCGGGCGCCCCGTTAGTAAAACCGACTGCTAAAAGTAAAAGCAGAAAGAAAAGACAAGTCGATCCGCCCGAGGTTTTTTTCCAATTACAGTCTGCATGGAAAGCTCTGCTTTGCATGTCGGAATTAACCAAATTGGGATTTTCCATATGACCGGGTGTTAGAACCTATCTCAAATTTGCAGATGATTGATGTTTGTATCGCCACGGTGGCAAATGACAGGCGGCTTTGCGCCCA
>JAJFLT010000377.1 GCA_021772555.1 Opitutales bacterium
CGTAACATTTATCGGCTGCATTAAAGATAAAATTTACCTTGAAGATCAGCCGAATTGGGAAAAATTTTGCCAAGATGTTCATAGTTCCTTGATGGATGTATCCATCTCCCTCAGAACCTTGGGCGAAATTGCCCAACCTCCACGGCCTGAGTCCTTGAAACCAATTAATTTGTGCAAAATGACTGAATCAGTCGTTGAGAAATTCAAGAAACTTTATTTAGACCATAATCTATCCCTGCAACTTCAGTCGACCTCTGGAGGAGTAACAGTTCAGGCCTACCCCGCATATGTCGAGAAATTGATCAATCTATTATTAACAGAGGCACTATCCATATTGAGCGGTGGCGGCAATGTCACAATTGACATAAAGCCTCTAAACGATGCGCCTTGGGAAAATGGTGCTTTGATTAACATTTGTTTCCAAAATCTGGAGGACTCTTTCTCCCTGGCGAAAAATGTGGAGGAGTATCTTTATCCCTTTGGGCTAAATCCGGCAGACTTTAATAAATTCGATTTCAGAATCCACGGCGCATACCTCATCACCAAATTTCACAATGGGCACTTCCAAATAGAACAAGATTCACAAAAATGTCTCCGAATTTCTATTAAACTCCCTCACCAGCTACAGCATTCAAAGGACTGCCTAAGTGGGGGCGTTTCTTTGGCTGAAGCCATAAAAATCCTCCGAGAAAAAAACCTCTACTAATTGGAAAATTGAACGAAATCAAAACAATTCCCAGGCCGTTTCACATTACCATTTATTATCGAGGTTCGACCTCTGTTTTCGTTTCTATGACCCAAGCATTTAAGCTCATCTTTATTGAGGTGAGATTAAATAGCGTTTCAGTATTTCATCCATTTCTTCCGGCAAAAACGGTTTGGCCAAATGGTCGGTACAACCCGCATCCTTCTGTTGCTCCTTGGAATTGATGCCTGTGTCTGCTGTCAGAGCGACAATCGGTACTCTCGCAATATCCTTATTGGCCCTGATCCGACGGGTTGCTTCCAAACCATTCATTATGGGCATTATTATATCCATGAATATCAGGTCAGGGCGGACTTTTTCGGCAAGCTCTACGGCTTCCTGCCCATTTTCGGCCACGGTGATTTGATGATCATACTGACTTAACATGTCATGTAGCATTGTTCGAATGATCAAACTGTCCTCCACAAGCAATATTCGACAACCAGTGGGAATGGTACTATTGATATTCTTTTCGAAAACATCCTCTTTGGGTAACCTGTTAGCTATTATAATATGAGGAAGGGTAAACCAAAATGTGCTTCCGACATTGGGTTGGCTAATGACTCCAATCTTGCCGCCTTGAAGTTCCACCAAGCGCCGTGTTAAGGCTAACCCGATGCCCGTTCCCTCGGCTGGGTCTAGGCTGACTCTTCCTATTTGATAAAATTCGGAAAAAATCTTTTCAATTTCCTCCGTTTTGATGCCTATGCCAGTATCCGAAACCTCAACCCTAATATCACCGTCAGTGTGCCTTAAAATACGAATATCAAGTCGTCCACAAATAGGTGTGAACTTAAATGCGTTAGATAGGAGGTTTAACATTATTTGCATCAACTTTTTTCTATCTGCAGTAATTTCGATCAAACCGGGATCTATAAAGGTTTCCAACTGTAAGTTTTTTTCCTGGAATTTTGCGGCCATCATTCCCAGAACTTCCTCGACAAAATCTCTCGGAGGAAAAACATCCATTTCAATTTCTATTTTTTCTGCGTCGATCTTGGCTAGGTCGATAAGGCCGTTGATCAGATTGAGCAAATGCTTGCCGGCAATGATAATGTTATCGATATAGGCATTTTGGTTTTCATTGGCAGATTGGGCGTATTTTTTTTTGTAAAGATCGGCATACCCCAAGAGCGCGCTTAAGGGTGTGCGCAGCTCATGATTCATGGATGATATAAAATGGCTGCGATGGCTGTTGGCCTCTTTTAATCGTAAGTTGTCGTCCATTAGTTTTTCCATGGACAAGTGTCGTTCAGCCTTCAATGTCTCCTCCGATCCACGGCAACGCTTGATTTGGAGATTTGGAACCTGCTCGACCGGATTGGTTTTGATCCATCCCTTAGCCATACAGAATTTAAAAAAGGTGCTTAGGAAGTCCTTGCGGTTTTTCCAGGACTTCAAAGTCTGGTTTGGAGCGTCTAGGTAAGTCTTAAGGTTGTCGGATGTAGCCAAAACAAGCAGTTTTTCTGGAAATTCGCGGTTGAGCTGATGAAGCTCACGGCGATTGCTAACATATTGCCTTCTCGATATGATCTGAGGCACCTCCATCTCCTTTATCCTCAAATATTCTTCAATGGCATCTAAAAGAGATTTCTCAACCATTGGATCGCGCCGTGTATCCAGAAAATGTTGAACGGCAAAGGTTAGCGATTTGTTCTGGCCTTTGAGCATCCTGCGAAAGACTCTTTCTGCTTCCCTAAGCTGCGCAAGAGTGAGCGTAGTTGCGACATGCCGGGTTTTTGCCGCCTCATTAGATCCCTGGATTTCGTAAAGCTCCCGGGCTTGCATAGCATCGGCGCGGCTCTTGAAATTTTTTCGTATCCGCTCTCCCTTGACGGTTCCGGAAACCCGCCAAGCAATAGAACCATTGCGGTTAGTAAACTTGGAAATTCTCACCCTTTTGCTGCGCATCGTTGCCAATTCTATAAAATTTAACTTGTAAATTCCCCGATGCCTTGTGATCGGACCCCATCTTTTCTACCACTTTATGTGAGAGTATTTCCATAGGTTAAGTATTGTAGGGTTTGCAGGGGGTGGCGGAATTAGGCCGTAGGCCGAATGGAGCCAGCCCCTGCTTTGTTGATTGTTCGCCAGAGTCTGGCAAATGTGTTGGGTGAGTGAAAGCCTAATCGGCTATGGGGATGTTCTTCGTTGTATCGGTGTCGCCATTGTTCGATCACGACGCGTGCTCCGGTCACGCTCAGGAACAGTTCCTGATTCAGACACTCGTCGCGCAAGCGGTTATGCAAGGACTCTATGTGGCCATTTTGCCAAGGGCTTCCAGGATCAATGTATTTGATGGCGATTTGCTGTTGCTGCAGTTCTTCTTTGACTTTATAGGCTATAAATTCCGATCCGTTATCCGAGCGGATGCACTGAGGTTTGCCGTTTTTTTATGTCTTTGTTCAACACCTCCACCACGTCGGTGCTTTTCAGTGAGCGAGCTGCCTTAATGGCCAGGCATTGGCGGGTATGCTCGTCGATCAATATCTTGAGCCTGAGCGGGCTACCTCGATCGGTGCGATCTGCCACGAAGTCCCAACTCCAAACATGATTGGGCTGCACCGCCCGTGTCGGGGAAGCCGTAGACTGGCCTTGCCTGCGGCGTCGCTGGCGAGGCGGGCGGCACACCCAGTCCTTCGACATGACGTATTTTCTGCACGAATTTGCGACTCACGAGCCAACCTTCATGGACCAACAAAGCGCGGATTCGCCGATTGCTATAACGTGAATGCTTCTTCGGTATTACGAGGATCCGTGCCACCAGTTCATGCCTATACTCAGTAGCTTCCTTGGGTTTATACAGATAGATTGAGCGGTACAACTCAAAATATTTACAGGCCCGACGCAGAGAGCACAGCCCGTGGGCCAATACATGCTTCACCGCTTCCTTCTTCTGCCTCGGGCCTACCATTTTTTTGAGTTCACCTCCTTAAGCACCCGATTTTCCAGCATCTGCTCGGCTATTATCTTTTTTAACTGCGTGTTTTCGCGTTCCAGCTCCTTTAACCGTTTGGCGTCACGCAGCTCCATGCGGCCATACTTTTTACGCCAGCGATGGTAGCTTTGAGGACTGATATTGTGGGCTCGACAAACATCCTGGATGCCTTTACCTGCGTCCACCTCGCGCAATATGGTTATGATTGGTTCTGGTGTGTATCTTTTTTGTTTCATAGGTCTTTCCGGTAATTTTCACAGAAAGACTCTCACTGGCAATGGTCGTGTTTTTGGCGGTCACATCATCTGGTTAAATTTTATGGCCACGTACTGAACTTCACCAACTGTTTCAATAACCACTTCTATATCCAGGGTAGTATCTGCCTTATTGGGATCGAGGACAAAGGCGTATTCCAGAAGGTTAATGATACCATCCTGATCCGGATCAGAGTTATCTGAACTTATTTCGGGGACAGTAAAATCTTCGCCGAAATTTTCAAATTTCCAAGCTTCGGAGGGAGTGGCAAAGTCCCTGAGAGTAAATAGTTGTCTAGAACCCCGACCTTTATCATTATTAGCGCTGAAGGTTATTTGGAAATCCCCGGTAGTTGCAGGAGTTCCTTCCAAGCAACCCGGAAATGGATCAAATATTAAATCGGGCGGCAGGGCGGAAAAGTTTAAGCTGTCCAGCTGGTTATCCGCTGCCACATCGAAGATAAAATCGACCTGGGTTACCACTGTCTGGATGGTGTCCGCGCTGGTGATGTAGGAAGCGCCAACAGCGGGAGCAATGTTGAAGGTCATGATCGACGGATCGCCCTGCCCGAGGGAGTTTCGGCGCTGACAAAAACTGAGAGCGTTTCGGGTTCCAACGGAGTACCGGTAATGTGACCGCCAAAAACACGACCATTACCAGTGAGAGTCTTTCTGTGAAAAATAACGGAAAGACATATGAAACAAAACAGATACACCCCTGAACAAATCATAACGA
>JAJFLT010000378.1 GCA_021772555.1 Opitutales bacterium
ATGATGTGTGGTTGGTTACCGACGTCAACTGGTTCACCGTTTCGCGTATGGGACCGAGCGATCATCAATTCATTGACAAGCTCATCCATTGGGACGCCCTCCGGAATGTTTTCAGCGCAAGCTCCGTTGTCGGACAAATAGATGATTAGAGTATTTTCAAGCTGATCGGTCAGCTCGAGTGCATCGCGAATCCTGCCGATTCCCTGATCCATTCGGTCGATCTGAGAGGCGTACACTTCCATGCAGCGCAATCGCCATTCCTTATCATCGGCCATATCCCATTCGGGTTGCGTCGGGTCGCGGTCGGTCAGCTTCCAGGACGGATGAATAATTCCCATGTCAACCATGCGCTGCAGGCGTTGTTCTCGCAGACGGTCCCATCCGTCGTTAAAGCGATCCTTGTAACGGGCGATGTCTTCATCATGCGCGTGCAGCGGCCAGTGTGGCGCAGTATACGCGACGTATTGGAAAAACGGCTGATCCGAGTGGTGTTCGTGATGTTCTTCGATGAAAGAGACGGCCTGGTCACTGATCGCATCCGTATAGAAAAAGTCGTCCTCGTGTGCCTCCTGTTCGATGTTGTCGTTTCCACGCGTCAGTGTGTTTGGATCGTAGTAACTTCCCGCGCCGATGATCGTTCCATAGAAAGCGTCGAATCCGCGTTGCATCGGCCAGGCGTCCGAAGGCTCGGTGAGATTTTTAGCGATATGCCACTTGCCGCTCATGTAGTTGCGGTATCCATGAGTTTTCAGAGCCTCGGCAATCGTCACACACTGCTTGTTGAGATTCCCGGCGTAGCCCTCCGGGCCGTTATCGTAGGTAAGGATACCTATTCCCGTTTGGTGCGGATGCAGTCCAGTCAACAAAGACGCACGCGATGGACTGCAGCGAGCGGTGTTATAAAATTGGGTGAAGCGCAGGCCATCGTCCGCCAGGCGGTCGAGATGTGGTGTCTGCACTTCGCCTCCGTAGCATCCGATATCGGAAAACCCCATATCGTCGTTTAAAACCAGAAGTACGTTTGGTTTTCGCTGTACAGAGTCGTTTGGCATCGCGAATCGTATGGGTTCGGGGTTAGCGTCCAGACCAAGGCCACATCGAAAGTGATACAGTTTGGGTTTAAAATTAAATGTCTAGCCTTACATACTTATTCAACAGGCAGCAACCTCTCTTATGCAACTGACCCTCAATTTATTACATGATCGAAGCCGAGCTTGGCAACCACACAGGCGACCGTGTCAAAGACTCTGATCCGCCGATTGAAGAGCCTACCTAAGATGGCATTGATTTGGCATCGCACAAGAGAAATCGAGGCAAAGCGCCCACTCAGGATGACCGCAAACTTCGTCGCTACGCCATCTTGATGGATTAGCTTACCTTTTTAAATTAGATTTATTAATGGCGCAAAATTCTTGTCCTCTCCCTGCACGGCGTGATAGCGGCAATCGCTTTACTCGCTATAGCATGGTTCGGAACATTTCTCTTTAAATAGCTGCATCACCTATCTGGAATGTGATTTCCGGATCCCAAGAAATGAAATTATTTGCCCAATTTTCTGGATTGCGGTGGCATGGTGGATTGAGCCGTCACCCAGATGGGGCTGGACCAAGCCTGCTCGGTGTTGTCCTGAGTCACCCGCACGTAATAGCTGTGGATTTCGGTATCAGTTATCTCGTCCTCCATTTCAAAATTTAAACGGCTGGTATCCGCCCAGGGCAGAAGTTCTCCGCCCGCTGGTTTACCTGCGTCGTAAAGCACAAAGGCTCCTTCACTGTTATCGGGATTCTGCTCCACACGCACAGCGGCAAAGGTATTGACCATGTCTTTCACGATTTCAATCCGGTCGATGGCATCGGTCCCCACCACCCTGACATTTAATTGCAAATGGTTTGTCGCGGCCAATTCAGAACCCATGGGTTGACCGTTTATGGAAAATTCCAAGACGATCTTCTCACCGGTGGTGGCGTAAATTCGGCGGTTACGCACCGCTTCGAAAACGGGTTCCCGTTCAAGGCTCTCCGCTAAAACCGCCGTCAACCCACCCTGTCCGGGAATCAAATGATGGGTATCGCTGGCCGCCATGGCTCCCACTCTGTAGCCCCGTCGCAAAGCGTCCTGATATTGATGTCCGGGAACTTGGCGGCGTCCCTGCCAGGGGTTGCTGTAATATTCGAAGCGGCCATGCCACGACGCGATCTCAAAATTCGGCTCGACCCGAGGATCATGGTTGTCCGGGTTCCAACGCCCCCATTGAGCCTGCCCGGGATGGTGGGTGGACATGAGTCCATCGTGTTCGCGCGCATGATCAAAAAGCTCCTCGATAGTATCCGCGCCGGGTTCGTTGGTCCCGTAATGGGGCGCATCGTCCTGTTTGTACAAGACGACTCGGTGCCCGTATTTTTGAGTGCCGTCGGTCCATTCGAAGCCCGTAAAGCTGATAAATTTTCCGGCCTCGGTAAATTCTCGAGCCAGCAATTGCAATTCGCCGTATTGCCCGGTTTGCAGCCGGCCCATTTCGGAATGATCGGTCACAACCGCAAAATCCAGGCCATATTTGTCACGACCCACGGTCAAAATCTGGTCCGGCCAGCCAATCTTGGCATCGGATAAAACGGAATGACTGTGGGGATCACCAAAATATATACCGTAGCGCCCGTCCGAAGTTCGTGTGGCGCCGGGAGGGGGACCCGGAACCATCGGTTCCCGTGCAATTTCCGGGTTAAAAATGTCCATTGGGGCGGTTCCCAAAGGGGCGTATTTCCAATTTACCGACAGCTTTTTTTCCGCCGATTCAGGTAGCGCCAACACTCCCACAAAAATATTGTTGGGTAGATCCTTGGTATTGAAAACATCCACATCGCCGCGGCCCAGGCTGGAATTCGGATCGATGGGTTTGGCCTGGCCTTCCCAGGCCATCCAGAGATCATTTTTACGATCCAGAACAAAGGCCGGCCACTGGTCTTTTCCCTGAAAGGGTTTAGTTAAATTCAACTCCTCAGACCAGGTAGACCCATCGAGGTCGTAAACACGGGCAAAAAGGTCGAAATTATGGGCGCCTGTGGCGTCCGTTCTCCAAATAACCCATAGGCGCTGCCGCCCGTCGATAATTACCCGTGGATAGCTCTGAGTTTGCTTCCAATGCCATTCGGGCGGCACGGCGGCATGGGGAGATTTATTCACAGCTCCAAAACTCGCCTGTCCGGGGAGTGCTGTGGAAACCACTCCGGGCGGGGTCAGCCAACGCCCATCGCGGTAGCAACGCACAAACGCGTCCCCAAGATGTTGATCCGTCCTCACAATATCGCCGGAATGGGCACGCATCGAGTTCCAGGCCACCCAAAGGTCGCCGGTATTCGGATCGGCCACCAACGAAGGTGTATCGTCAAAGGTGGCGTGAGCCGTTACCTGTTCAAGCGCACCAAGTTCAATCGCTGCCCCACTCTCCGTTCTCTTCTCATAAGCCGAACTCAGAAATATGTCGTAATTACCGGTTCGGGTGCTGTCCCAGGCAATCCATACCCCACCCCCCTGCTTGGCTGCTAAAACCGGTCGCCGGTCCTGCCCCTCCAGATATACGGCAACAGGATCACTCCAAAGGTCTTGTCCGTTTTTCTCTTCCAGAATTCGCAGGTTGACGGACATTTCCGAACCGCTGATTTTTTCGGAGACGAGCCAAATGCGGCCCTCATTGTCGAGACACAATCGGGGATATAGTTCGTTACTTTGAGATGAACCAATTCGTCTTTCAGCCCGCCACTTCATATTATCGCCCAGACGGCGTTCGTAAAGACTCCAGACTCCGTCCCGGCGGGCATGCCAGACAAGCAGGAGATTTCCGCTCGCGTCGGCCATCAATGATGGTGCCGTTTCCATCCCTTCACCCGTAGAAAGAATGACTGGTTTCGACCATTCATCGACGAGAAATCGGCGAACGATTATGCGGTCCTTCTTGTCGAGGGTGGATACCGCCGCCAACCAAAGCCGATCCTCTCCATCCATGGCAAGGGATGCGTATTTGTCCGACTCAACAGCGCGTAAAGTATAGACGTCTTTAAAATACGGAACCGAATCTGCAATCGCGCGGGCAGTTGTCTCCAAACAATAAAGGGCTATTATTGAAGCAATTAATATTAACTTATTTCTCATGGTTCCTCTTCACGATTAATTCGATGATGCGAGTAATTCGCGTACTTTTTTTCACTTTTAAGACTTTCCAATAGTACCCGCATTATTGCTCATGTATGGGCAAAAACATTAGTCGAAATTTCCTAAATGATGAGTCTTTTCGTTCAAATTATCGACCTCTGGAGCCTCTGAACACACTTTGCTCATATCAATAGGCCTTGGCAATGGTTTCTTCAGTGTATATGCCAGTTGAATAGACGGAAATTAGAACCTTTCTCTTTCTCTAAGAGGGTGTCAAAAGCCGATTGCCAGTTTCTTATGCCATCATGATTTGCAACATCCTGCGGGAGGCTTCGAGATTGATCTGATGGGGGACCGGTTGCGCACCCGCAACGAGGTCATAACGG
>JAJFLT010000379.1 GCA_021772555.1 Opitutales bacterium
AAATCTTCCTTTTTCAGTCCTTGAGCCGTATGTGTAGCTATTTGAATTTCAAAGAGATAACATTAAATTAAAGGCATAATTTCCCTTGACCGGAAGGTCTTATTTTCATATATTTAGCACGAAGGCAGGACGGTGATTTTAGCGTACACCGGGTTCTTCTGCAAATTTTACAATGCCTGTAATTGGTCGTAGTTTCCTCCCAGGCGTTCATACATAACCGAAGAGGGTTTATCCTCCCCACCCTCCTCCTTATCAAGGAGATAGTTTATGAACAAATTGGTTTCCCATCCCCTGTCCACCACCAATGCTTTACTCAGTGTCCGCTCGAAATTAGAGTCCGGGGAATACAGCGCCCAAACGATTAAAGCCTATATTGGCCAGTTGAAGGTTTTTTTTCGCCACATTCATCCTCAAGAACCTTATGTTGTGACCTCAGAGGAGATTCGGAATTACCTCCAGCAACTGGTTGCAGGCGATCTATCCCGTTCGACGATCGATCAGGCTGTGAACGCTTTGGATTTTTTCTGCAAATCGACATTGGGATTTTCACTGGATTTGAGCGGGTTTAAACGGCCTCCCAAGAAAAAATCCGCACCGATTCTATTGACTCTGGACGAAGTGAAAAAAATCGCCATCTCAGCGGAAAACCCCACACATCGGCTCATGATAGAACTCGCGTACACCGCAGGCTTGCGCGTTTCTGAAGTGGTCAACGTGAAAGTCAAACATTTGGACCTGGCAAAACTGAAACTATTCGTTCCCGATTCCGAGGTAGAAGGCGAGGGGCACACCACGATTTTTTCGGGCAGTATCCGCGATGCTTTGGCGCGGCAGGTCGGTAACAAAGATCCGGAGGGTTTGCTTTTCCCAAGTGAACGGGGGGGAGCCTTGACGACACGGGCGGGGGCCAAATTTTTCAAGTCGGCACTGGAGATTTCAGGAGTTGATAAACCTGTGACTCCCCATTCCCTGCGTCATTCCTTCGGGGCGTTCATGCTGAAAAACGGAAATCACCCGAAAGTGGTGAAAAACCTGCTGGGTCTGCGCCGCACGATGCCGGTCGCCGGAGCCGTTTAAACTCCTCCGCGGAGAGCGAATTTGCCCACAAACCCCCAGCCCCATGGCTGTGGAGGAATGTCCCCTCCCTTTTGCTACCTCCTGAATTGAAGGACATTGAAGCCCCTCGTTCGCCGTCAAAGTTTTCTCCTTCCTGCGATTGACAAATGTATGGACAAATATCTATCATCATGGGATGATTAAAACAACAGCATTAGGATTTGATTGGGATGCCGGCAACCGGAATAAATGCCGGAAACATGGGCTGGTGCCTTTGGAAATAGAAGAATTTTTCAAACAAGAAAGCCTTTACATGGCTCCGGATTTTAAGCATTCCCAACAGGAAACAAGATACCTGGCGGCAGGGAGATCCAAAAAAGGACGACCCATGTTTGTTGTGTTCACCCTCCGGGAAAACCCCGGTGGTTTGCTAATCCGTCCTATCAGCGCTCGTTATATGCACGGAAATGAGGCGAAGAGATATGAACAAGAAAGTACCGAAACTTAAAAGCGACAAAGAAGCGGAAGATTTCCTGGAAAAAGACCTCACCGATTATATGCATCTGGAAAAGTTTCAAAAGGTTTCTTTTGAATTCCAGCCGAAAACAAAAAAGGTGAACATCCGCTTCCCGGAAAAATTGCTGGATGCGGTCCGCAAAGAAGCCAAGCGGCAAGGCATTCCCTACCAAAAGTTTATTCGTCAAGCTGTGGAACACTCTTTGCCGGACCGACAATGAACAAGAATAAAAAAATAGAAGTCGTATTGTTTCTTGGCTCCGGCGGAACGGCGGGTTCAGGAATAGTGGATAATGGTAAAAGTCTACCCACCGATTAAAAAATTTTTGATGAAGAAAACATGAAAAAAATATGGGGGGAGTAATGGCAGAAGGGCTGAATCTAAAAGAACGGATGTCTTTCGATATTACCTTTGCAAGACTTTGGTACGGCAATGGTCCATACGATGAGTTTTGCCGTCAAAATGACAATGAAGAAAAGACCCAAGAAGGACAGCCGATCCTATTTCTTGAGCTAAAAGGTGGACACTACAAGCTAAGGAAACTGGTTGGAAACCGTCCGATCACAGCAAGAATTCATCGACACCCCACAGGACAAGAATTGATCGGAACTGGGGAGAAGGCCCGAGGCCAAATGGACATTGGAAAGATCCAGGATGAAGATGAAAAATTTGGATATATCGATATCTTTGGTTTCTTGCCCACAGTTGTGTTCGACACCGTTGCATCAGGAGTGATTATGGGGGGAAGGGATGTTTTGTCTCGCATGCGGCTACATATTGGACTTAAAGGTGAACGAGAAAGGATAGACTTCGATCATCGCGAAGGGCCTCTTAACAATACGATGTTTCTACTTTCGGATCTCGCCATTACTTTCGAGATTGGTGAGAAGTATGACGAAAACGCGGACTCTGAATAAAAATGAAGAATCCCCCAGTCCACGAGACACTGTAAAAAATGGTTTCTAAAGTCTCTTTTAAGAAGTTAAAAAACGGGAAATTTGTAGAGTTCTCCGGGGCTCGTGAGCCAAGCGAATGACAGTCCCGATTTTCCTCTAGCGTAGTGGGGTCAGACGAACTCGTAGCGCATGTTGCGTTTCTGCGGGATGAAGCCGCCATCGGTGATGAGCCGCCGGATATCGTCTTCATTGAGACAGTGAACCGTGCCTGCGGCGCGGACGACGTTTTCCTCCAGCATGGTGCTCCCCATGTCATTGGCGCCATAATACAGCGCCACCTGCCCCACTTTGGGTCCCTGCGTCACCCATGATGACTGGATATTATCGAAATTATCCAGAACGATTCTGCTGATCGCCAGCGTTTTGAGATAATCCAGCCCAGTGATAGAAGTCGTGATCCCCATGTCGAGACTGAGTTCGGTATTTCCCGGCTGAAACGGCCAGGGAATGAAGGCTGTGAATCCTCCCGATTTGTCCTGTTGCTCCCGAATGCGTAGTAGGTGTTCCACCCGGTCTTCCAGCGTTTCGACGTGGCCGAACATCATGGTGGCGGTTGTTGGAATTCCCATGCCGTGGGCTTTGTCCATCACTCCCAGCCACTCGTCCGTGGAGCATTTTAAAGGGCTGATTTTGCCGCGCACCCGGTCCACCAGAATCTCCGCGCCGCCGCCGGGAATCGAGTCCAGCCCTGCCGCGTGCAACCGTTGGATGGTTTCGTCGATGGATAGCTTCGAAATTTTGCTGGTGTGCACAATTTCCGGTGGCGATAGGGCGTGCAGGTGGATGTCGTATTTTTCCTTGATCTGGCGAAAAAGATCCTCGAAATAGTCGATGCGCAGGTGGATGTTATGCCCGCCTTGCAGAAGAATCTGTCGTCCCCCCAGCGCCATCGTCTCTTCAATTTTTTCGGCGATGGTTGCAAAAGGATGAACGTAAGAGTCGGCGTCATTTTCCTTGCGATAGAAAGCGCAGAAAGCGCAGTCGGTGACGCAGATATTCGTGTAGTTGATATTGCGATCGACGATGTAGGTGATGACCCGATCGTTACTTTTCTTGCGGGCCAGGCGCGAAGCCACGTTGCCTAAAAGCAGGGCGTCGTTCGTGGAAAACAATTGCACC
>JAJFLT010000380.1 GCA_021772555.1 Opitutales bacterium
CCATCCGAATGGTATTCAGGCGAGTGAAAACCGCTGGCTTTTGATTTATGCCACGCGGCGATTTCGAGGCAACGATGATGACTGCAGCATCGTTTACCAGCTTCGAGAAGGTAAGCCGGACGGCAGGCTCATACGCGAGGGGATGTTGGCTAAGACGTCGGAAGACTGGCAGCCGGATTGGGGGCGGCCCGGGGTATGCTACAAAAAGGAGCAACGGCAACCGTGTGCTTTCGGTGTCCCCAAGGGAGCCATCATAAACGGCCGTGAAGCGCCGCATGGCAATGTGTTCGTCCTTCAATGGATTCGAGTAGCTCGTGAGTTCAATCCAGTCACGAATTACGTGGAAGGGTCAACCATGGACCCCGAGATGATACGCAATAGTTATATTGTCGAATCGACACAGGTCAGGTTGAACGAAGCCGAAGACGACATCGAAACTATCCGGCCTGCGGGACAGTTGCGCCAGGTTGGATTTGAGTCCGGCCCCACGGTCTGCTCCCTCGAAAATGCGTATTTGACATTTTCATCCATGATATCGGCCATACCCTATAACGAAGATTGCACCGAGTGGGTGGAAACGGGTCATTTTAACGATAGCGCAATGGCTGCTCGGAAATACCGTTTCAATGCTTCGAAAGGATATTACGAATGGGTTGAGACGGGGCCTTATATCTTTGATTCAAGGGGGGTTTATGGTGGCGGACACCTGGTGCGCTTTAACGGAGGGTGGGCCGTCGCTCGGGTTTGCAGCCAGATGCACAATCATGCGTGGGTTGGGCGGGGTCTGGGCTGGATCCGTTTGGAGGACCCGTTTGCCGACGCATCCGATTTGGACGATCCCGAACCGATCCGCCCTCCAGAGCCGGATACCCGTTCACCCGCCACATTTTACCTCTGCGCGGATGGCGTTTTGCGTTGTTTTGCCGGTGAAGGAACGAGTTCCCCCCATGGATTGGAGCGGAATCCTTTATATTGCTGGGACATCGATCCCGATGACGGATTCCGGGCCTCCAATCGCCGCGTCGTTTACGACACTGTTGAGGCGGATCTCCCCTTCAGACCGTTGGCCAGACCGACGCTGGACATGTGTAAAATACTCTTCCATCAAGGAACGACCCAGTACCTGGTACATCGTGTGATTTGCACGTCGATGCGTCACGAGCATACGCATACTCATCCTGAATTCTGGATCTTTCCACCGATCAACCGAACGGAAATGCAAACCTGTGGAATTTACTACGCCAAGATCACCTACGATGAGGTGGAGCCGCCACCGTGGAATTTCCCGCCTGCCAAACAGGAGGCATCTTAACCATGAATTCGTTAAACTTGAGAATAAGTTAGTATATGTTATTATGAGCATCAAGAATCTTGAACACTGTGGGAAACTCATCCACGATTGCAGCCAGGAGGGCGAGCGGCGCTCAGATGGCAGGATACCGGCCCACCCGAATGGCATCCCGGTAAGCGAAAACAGGTGGCTGCTGGTCTATGCCACGCGAAGCTTTCGGGGCAATGACGACGACTGCAGCATCATTTATCAGCTGCGCGCGGACCAGCCTGATGGGAAGGTGATTAGCGAGGGTATACTGGGGCAAGCGACGGATGATTGGCAAATTGAAGGGCTTCAGCCGGGGGTGCGCTATAAGAAATTGAATAGACAGCCTACTGCGTTTGGGGTCCCCAAAGGCGCTCTCATAAATGGCAGGGAAGCGCCGCATGCCAATGTCTTCGCCGTTCTCTGGATAAGGGTAGCCCGGGAGTTTAATCCTACCTTAAATTATGTCATGGGAACGGATACAGCTCTTGATCCCGAAATGTTGCGCATCACGCAAGTGGTGGAGTGGACCCAGGTGAGGTTGAATGAGGCAGAGGATGATATCGAAACCATCCGGCCACCGGAACCGTTGCGGCAGGTTGGCTACGAGAGCGGTCCCCAGTTCTGCGATGTGGAGGATGCGCTGTATGTGGTTTCGAATATGCAGCAGGCGATACCCTACAACAAGGATTGCACTGAATGGGTTGAGATGGCTGGTTTTTCCGGCAATCACAGTGCGGCGCTGAAACACCGCTTCAACTCATCCAGAGGTTGTTATGAGTGGACCGAGACGGGACCTTTTATCATGGAGGACAAAGGACCTTTTGGTGGAGGCCACCTCGTTCGTTGCCAGGATGAGTGGGCGTTCGTGCGCACTTATATGACTATAAACGGCCATGTCTGGAGCGGGCGCGGCTTGGGTTGGATCCGTTTGGAGGACCCGTTTGCTCAACCGTCCGATGCGGACTCTCCGCCGGAGCTGTTTCGTCCACCTGAGCCAGCAACCAGGGCTCCGGCCACGTTCTACCTTTGTGGCGATGGTGTAATTCGCTGTTTCTGTGGCGCGGGACCGAGTTCCCCGTATGGGCTTGAGCGGAATCCTCTTTTTTGTTGGGACATCGATCCTGATGACGGATTCAACGCCTCTAATCGGCGAGTGATCTTCGACACATTTGAGGCGGGTCTCCCCATCAGGAAGTTTGCGCGACCGATGCTCGACATGCCCAAGATGCTCCCCTGTCAGGGACCGACTCAGTACCTGGTTCATCGGGTGATCGCGACAGCCATGTTTCACGAGCACACGCACACCCGTCCAGAATTCTGGATATTTCCACCGTTGAACAGAGCGGAGATAGACAGCTTTGGGATTTACTACGCCAAGATCACCTACAAAGAGACGAAACCGACACCCTGGAGTTACCCCATTGCAGATGAAAAATGTCCTAACGGATAATGAATTAATTTTGCTCATTCAAACCTAATATCGCCCGGGACATAGGAAAAGTTTTAATTCAAGGTCTTATCGCCGGGGCCAATTGAATCTCTTCAGCAGTCGCTCCGGCATCATTTGGGCGGCCTTCTCAATCTGATCGGTTGTGAACCCATCGCGCCATTCGTCAGTCCTTGCGTTGCGAAAATGGAGCTCACCTTCGTGATCCGGATTATCCGCTTTTTGAGGTGTGAATGGTTGGAACTTCCATAGTGACTTGTCGATGCCGTAGAATTCCAAAATGCGGTCAAAATAAGCTTCTTCGTCTTCTACGAATTGTTCATACTGAACCAAGAGAACCTCGGTATTGAATTCGGGGTCGTCAATGGCATCCAACCAATCTTCAATCCACTTGATGGCATCCGGTAGGTAGTTTTGGACTTGAACCTCAACCTGCTCCTGGAAGGACAAGTCGAAGTATCCTTTTGGGAGGTATTCCGGTTTTTCCAGAGAGACGCCCCAATTTACTGTCAACGGGTCTTCTTCCTGATTCGGCAAAGAGCTCTGGAGGTACTCGGCCAGCCTTTTTGGAAAGGGTCTTCTGGTGGACT
>JAJFLT010000039.1 GCA_021772555.1 Opitutales bacterium
CCGCGCCCGCCCCTCGCTTGCGCCCGGCCGGCAAGGCGGCTTTCGGGGGGGAATTTGAGACGAGCGGCCAGTGTTATTACCGCTTCGGTGGGGGGATCAAGCATTTCCGCTCCTCTTCGCACCAGGATGCGGCAGGTGGAGCATTTTGCCTGGCCGCCGCAGGCATGATTGTGGTCAATTCCGGCCTGGAGAGAGGCATCCAGCAAGGTTTGGCCCGGTAAAACTTCCAGCTTCGTCTCGTTAATAAATTCGACGTCAAACGTCTTCTGATCGGGAATATTCATTGAGAACCTATTTATGATAGGAAAGACAACGCCTGTCAATTTTTTGCCAGAGTGAAGCTCGGAAATTGATGGGGATTTGATGCATTTGCGGGGTAGTCATGAAGGCGGCCTTGTGCCATCAATGCCAAGAAATCCAATGTAAAATTGGAATGTTTATCCCTTTTGAGTTTAAGCACTTCCCATCAGTTGATGACTTTGCCATAACCCTCAGGGGTAGGTATGTAAGCGTGCCATGTCAGCTAGAGCTATTCGTTATTCTATCTTGCCGCCAGCCTCTTCAATAATGCCAAGCATGCCTTTATTCATTTTCGCTTTTTTATGCAGTTCTGCAATTATTTCATATACATCTTTAAATGCCTTCTCTGCATTGGCAATAGTGCAATATTTCTCCCAGTTCATTTTTGGATATTCGCGGTCTTCTATAGGAACATCTATCGGCTGCTCCCATGAGTTTCTTTCATGTTGAGTTTCTGTATGAGCCATAAAGTTTCTGAATTTCCGTAATTCGCTTAGAGTCTGGTATGGCCGCTTTGAATGATCCGGTATTATATTAAATTGTTTGTGAAATACTTTTATTTTATTTTTTATTGGTATTCGCTCAATTTGATTCCAAAATGGAATTTTTTCTTTGCCCAGAAAATTTAGGTAAGCCTCCAAACTAAAAGCACAGCCAATCAATGCGTATAGGATTAAGTACGTAGCTTGGGTTTCCTTTGCCTCGGAAAGTAGTGCCTCTGCCGAAGAATAAAGTTCTGTATGCGTATAAACAGTACGTTCTTGAGTTACCTTTCTTTTAGCCATTTTTCTATGAGACATGTTCCTTTATACAAGACATAGTTCTTGGCGACTTTGTCGCACATGGAGGCCGTTGATCCAGAAAACTATTACAAAATGGTTTATTCGTAAAATATTGTTGATATGTTGTCCTTTGTTCTGAGATTAGCCTCGTTATCCTCAATATGCAAATTAAACATCGACCAGACTTTCCGGCTGAGGAAGAGCGGGTTTCAGGGCAGTGCCCTGAATATAGTGACAAAAGGATCGAAGCTATCGCTATTGAATGATATTCCCGTGAGGTCTTTTAACTATTTTCTTTTTCGAGTTGTTTGATGGTTTGGTGGAGGGTTTGCAGGAGGTTGTCGGGAGTGGCGATTTGGATGCCTTGTTGCTGGAAGGTTTGGCGGATGGTGGGGTCGAAGTTTTTGAGGTAGGGGACGACGAGGATGACGGCGTCGAGGGCAGGGAGGTTTTGCAGGATGATGAGTTGGCCGAGGGTGACTTCGTAACGGTTTTTGATGTTGTAGCGGCACTCGAGGGCGATTTTGAGGGTTCGTTCGGTTTTGGGGTCGGTGTGGACGTGCTGGAGGACGAAGTCGGTCCGCAGGTGGGCCACTTTTTCGGCCCGGGTGAAGCAGAGTTCTTCGTTGCTGAGGATTTCTTCGATGTCGTCCTCGAAGTCGATGGAGAGCGTCTTGGCTTCGCTGTATTGGCCACCGCGTTCGATGGCTTCCTCGAGGTCGATGCCGGTGGTGGCGCCAGTGGGCTGGGGAGCGCCCGTGCCCAAGAGGGAGGGGATTTGGCCGTTTAACTCGGCTTCCGCACAGAGAGTGACGTAGCGGCTGAAGGTGAGCCCGAGGGATTTTGCCCTTTGGTTGGTACGATCCCGGAGGTCGGGGTGAAAGGAGACACCGAAGGTTTTATGTTTTTCCATTTTGGTAATGCTGAGTTGATGAGGGTGGCTGGTAGCTGGTTTCGGGTGTCAGGTGTCAGGTTTCAGTGTTCAGGGGTGGAGGGGAAATACAGGTGTCAGGTTTCCGGGTGTGGATGGTTTTATGAAACTATTTTATGTGGTGAATGAGCTATAATACGGAGATGACGGACGGAGATTTGTGAATAAATGGGTTAAGTGGTTCATGATGTGGGTGGATTATTAAAAAATATTAAAATAGTAAAAAATAATATATTCTGCTTGTCAATTGTTTTAATAGTGCTAATTTGTTCACTTACCGATCCCATGAATGCAAAAAAAGTTAATATATCCATATCGATGCCGGAGTATTTGCGGAGCCAGGTCCGCCAGGCGGCATTTGACGATAACCGATCCGTTTCCAACCTGGTTTGCAGCCTGCTGCGTTCCCACCTGCGCCGGGAGGGTTACCCGGTCCGCGTCAATGGGAGCGAGGCTTTCGATGCGGGGGTGGCCCGACCGCGGCAGGCGCGTATAAAATACCGTTAAAGTGGAGCGGGATTCGCTTTTGTTTTTTAAAACCGGAACCAAGGAAAAATATTAACAAACAGACAACAAGAGAGGAGTCAGTTATGAATGAAGGTATCTTGAATATTCAACAAGATGGGAGAAAAGCGGAGGTAGTCATCGACACCGGCCATCCATTGCGGGGCGGGAAGAATTGGCTGGCCTATGCCAAGGTCTATTGCCCTAATGTTTTCACCGCCCAACTGGTGACCAAGCGGTTGGGTGACGCCGTACAGGCAGCCCGGGAGGAAGCCTATGAGCTGGGTTATAAACACGCCTTGGGTAACCATCCGAGGATCAGCGGTTTTTCGAGGGTCCTGTGAATTTAGGAAAGGACGGTAATCGTTATTTTAATATGCAAAAACAGAAAACTTTATGATGGTAAATTTAACAACGGGGATGGATCAATTCGGTTTTTTATTGACCGAGGGCAAGGAGTGGTATTCGCCCAAAGAAGTCGGGGCCTTGGTGGGCCGAAGCGACCAATACATCAGAAACTTGTTTGAAAATCAGAAGATTCTCGGACACCTGTCTAACGGCCGCGCAGACAAGGGTTGCGAAAAAAGGCGCACCTACCAGATTCACCGCGATTGCGTCATTTTATATTTGCTGGAGACGGCCAATTACGAGCCGGTTGATTTTATGGATCGATTGGTCGAGTTGTTGGGGCATCGCTCAGAGGAACAGTTGGAACACATCCTGGAATTACTGGAGGAAACAATCCAAGCCAAAAATGGACTACTGGCCTGGAGCTAGGGCTATTTACTGTTAATGGAATTCACCGGACGGGATTTCTTTATGACGATCCAACCCGCGGATATTGAGGTAGTTGATGGCAGCGTGAGCCGCCATGGCGTAATAAATAGTCTGCGTCCAGAGGCAGAGCCCGCCCAGAAGGAAGCCCATGATAAAGGCGAAGATGGGCCAGAGACGCCAGTTACGGTTGGGGGGCAGGTGCATGAAACCGAAAAGAATGGAGGAGTAGAAAAGCCCAATTTCATTCAAAAGCCAGCCGCGAAAAAAGATTTCCTCGGCCAGGCCGCTGGCCAGCGCCAGAATGAGTATTTCCTTCTTACCGCAGTCAATCAGCCAGAGTTTGAGGTCGCGGGCACTGCGCTGAACAACGAGGGAATATTTGAGAGCGATTTGGGAGGCAATGTGGGTGAGGGTTATCAGGGCCAGGCAGGCAATGGTATGGAGGACCCAATCTTGGCCACTGTAGGACAGCGGTTGAAATAGGAAATGGCCATTGCCACCGCGCCAAACGGTGAGACTGAGGCCTGCCAACCCAAGTATTCCATAGACAAGACAAGCAACTCTTATCACGGCATTTGCCCCTTAACTTTACGTTCGCGGTAAAAAAGATAGAGGCCGCTACCAATTATAAGAAACGAGCCTAAAATAGTATAGGTATCGGGAAAATCCTGAAAAAGAATGTAACCCAGAACGGTCGCGTAAATAATTTGGAAATATTGATAGGGAGCGATGGAAGAAGCCGTTGTGCAACTCAATGCCTTGATTAGGGAATAGTGCCCCAAAGCGCCAAATAAGCCAAGCAGAGGCAATAGCATCCAACCCGTTAGATCCGGATTTTCCCAATAAAGAGGAGCTGTTATCGACGCTACTACGAGACCAAAAAAGGCCGGGTAAAGTAGCGTTATAAGAGGGGTCTCTTTGTTTTGCAGTTTTTTGGTAAAAATCATGTAGAGGGCATAAAAAAATGCGGCCAAGAGCGGGTATAATGACGTCCAGGACAAAATCCCTCTGCCCGGCCGGACAATGATACAGACGCTGATCAGGCCGATTACGCAGGCTGCCAAACGGCGGTGTCCGATGCGTTCCCCAAGCATGGGAACCGAAAGTAAAGCGAGGAAGAGCGGAGAGGTGAATGAAATCGAAACCATCTCGGCCAACGGCATGGTTCTCAATGCGGCGAAAAAACATACAGATGCGCCAATGAGGAGCAATGAACGGTAAACCTGAATTTTCGGTTCATTCGGTTTGATTAACTTGATCCATTGAGAGCGGGGAAGAAAGAACACACAGAAAAGGAAGTGAAAAAAATAACGGGCCCATAGCAGAACCAGGAGTGAATAATGGGGAAGTAAAAATTTCGTGATGGCGTCGAGTAGGCTGAAGAAAGCCACCGCCACGAGATAAATGGCAACCCCTTTGGCAAAGGCATCCTTTTGCCCTAGGACTGGGGAGCTCAAGGACATGGATTTAGAGGTGAAAGGACAACCCACAGGTTGTCCCGATGCGTTTGGCTGCGGGCGTTATTATTCATGTTTCAATGGCCATTATTTCGACCGGTTGCCGGTGCGCAATAGCGATTTGAAACAATCTCAATAACTCAATGGGATTCCTTTTCCAGCCGTTTTGCCAACCCGTTAAGGAAAGACCAAACCGTGAGGGCGGCGAGCCGTGCCGTTTGCCCGTCGCAGTCGTAATCGGGATTGAACTCCACTAGGTCGAAAGAGGCCACTTGTCGATTTCTACCTGCCATACGAGCCGCTTGCAGCCACAAATGAGGGCTCAAACCGTTGGCCGTGGGTGAACTTACTCCGGGAGCATGAGCCTGGTCAACGGCGTCTATATCGAAAGTCGCCATAATGGGTGAAGAAATTTTGGAATAAACACGCTTGACCGTTTTGTCCGATACTTTGCGTTTCCATACATATCGGCAGTCGTGATCGTTCAGGAATTCGATATGACCGGGTGCGACTAAATGTTCCTGCAGGCCCACCACAGTGTAGCCCAAACAGGTGTTTGAAGAGTGCAACACGGCCTGATTAAATGGAGTACCCGAATGCCCTTTCCCTTCAAGGCAGGGGCGCACATCCGTGTGAGCGTCCCAGTTGACAATATGCACTTTACGTTCGGTTTTAACATAGCCGAGAAAATGACCAAAAGAGGTCTCGTGGCCACCCCCCAGAATAATGGGGATGGTTCCGTTTGTGAGGTGCGACGCAACCGACTCGGACAGGATTTCCTGGTTTTCCTCCATGTCGTCGCCGAGTTTTAGATCACCCTCGTCATGCAGTGCGGAGAGTAGGTTCAGCATGCGTTGCGGTTTTTTTCCGCCGGGGGTTAATTTGAAGAGCGCCTCCCGAATGGCGGACGGGCCTTTGGCGGCTCCGGGCCTGCCGTGATTGCGGCGGACGCCTTCATCACAGGGGAATCCGATGAGGACCGCCCGGGGTATGGAGTCGCCGGTTGGCTTTTTGGAAATCAAATCGCCCAGGCGAAGATCACGTTCTATCTCATCATTTTTGCTCATGGATTACTTTCCCCCGTTTTACGGTCAGAAGGCAAGCGTTGGCCCTGAAATGGTAAAGCCAGTGATCGGGTTCCGGTGAATCGATAATGGCGAAATCGGCCAGCTTGCCAGCTTCCAATGAGCCGCGGTCAGAGTTTCTGCCTACCGCTTTGGCCGCGTAAAGAGTCGCTCCTTTGAGAACTTCTTTAGGCGTTAACCGGTTTTGCACACATGCCAGGGTCATAGCCAGAGGCAGGTGGTAGCTGGGGGCGGAACCGGGATTAAAATCCGTTGCCACAGCCACGGGAACGCCTTCCCTGACCAGTCGCCTGGCATCGAGGGGTTTTTGAAAGGTAAAAAGCGAGGCCAGGGGCAAGGCGACCGCGATCACCCCGGCATCCCGCAAATGTTGAATGCCCTCTTGGGAAATGCACTCCAGGTGATCGGCCGAGACCGCGCCCATTTCCGCCGCCAGACCGGCCCCGTTGGAATCGCTCAGTTGGTCCGCATGCAGTTTCGCCCCCAGTCCCGCTTTATTTCCAGCGTTTAAAACCTTTCTCGCTTCCTCTATAT
The DNA here is from genome assembly GCA_021772555.1 of Opitutales bacterium. GTDB lineage: Bacteria > Verrucomicrobiota > Verrucomicrobiia > Opitutales > UBA2987 > JAJFLU01. The sequence continues at coordinate 6,371 of JAJFLT010000039.1, forward strand.
TGAAAGCCGATTTCTCAACAAAAACGTCACAAAATTCAGCCAGTTTTTTTTCGCCCACGGCCGGAATCAGTTCCTCGCAGAGAAGTTTGAGATAATCTTCTTTAGCGGATGCAAATTCGGGCGGAACCGTATGGGCCGCGAGCAGGGTAGGGACCAGGTCCAGCGCCTGTTCATTGTGCAGTTTTCTGTAAACCTGCAATTGTTTGACCTCATCCTTCAAATTCAGGCCGTAACCGCTTTTGCACTCGATCGTGGTAATGCCCAGTGCGGCCATCCCGGCCAGTATCCCGTGGCAGCGGATTATCAACTCCTCGCCCGAAGCACGGCGGGTTTGGGCCACGGTGGAGAGGATGCCGCCGCCGGATTGAGCGATTTCCAAATAGCTTTTCCCGATAATTCTCTGCTCGAATTCTTTCTCCCTCCAGCCACCGAAGGCCAAATGGGTATGGCAGTCGATCAAGCCTGGAATAACCAGTTTGCGGCGGGCGTTCAATTTCTCGAAGTGCGAATACCGGTAGGGGAGATCGCTCTCTTTGCCCACCCAGAGGATATGCTCGTCTTCCCACGCCAGAGCCGCATCGTCGATAACGTGAATATCACCTTGCCAGCCCTCGTCCCGGCAGGTGGCCAGGCAGCCGATATTGGTCAGAACCGGCATTAATCCAAGGTTCCCAGGTTCGCTTCGACCTCTTTTAGAAAAGTGCCTTTCTGCAACAATTGGAGGGAACGGGCGATTTCCGGCTCGAAGGATTTGTCCACTTCCCGGTGGGATATGGCCCTGCGGATGCAACGGTGGGCCACGTCCACCCCACGGCCCGGGCGCACGGGATCCCGGAAATCGAGTGCTTGCGCAGCCACCAGGATCTCGAGGGCGAGAACCTTTTCCACGTTTTTGAAAACCTCGTAGAGCTTCAGCGCGGAGATGCTCCCCATGCTGACATGGTCTTCCTGTCCCAAACAGGTCGGGATGGAGTCCACACTGGCCGGGTGGCAAAGGACCTTATTTTCCGAGACGAGGGCCGCCGCCGTGTATTGCAGCA
>JAJFLT010000381.1 GCA_021772555.1 Opitutales bacterium
AAGGCTCGCCCAGTTCAACGGAATAAAAGATGATAAGTTCATTCTACACCTAGCTGAATGCCAATTTAGGTATAACAATAGAAACAGAAATTTAATGGATGTATTAGTCAACGAATACGCCATGCTAGTCTAGAGCCTAGATTTATAGATGAAGACGGTAATTATAATCGAGGATCAAAAGCTGCTTTCCGAATTGCTGAAAGATCTTTTGCACGATGAATTGTGGCTCAAGGTTGTCGCGGAGTGCCAGGATGGCTTAGCCGGTTTGGAGACTACTCTGGAAAAGAAACCCGATTTGGTTATTCTGGATTTGATGCTTCCGAGAATGGATGGAACCACCGTTCTGCGCCAAATAAAGCACCACCTGCCCGAGACAAAAGTGTTAACCATTTCAGCCAATTTTACCCCGGAAATCGTCAAAGTGTTGGCTGAAAACGGGGCCAACGGATTTATTTCAAAGGGCGAAAACGTGGCCAAGCTGAAAGAAGCGGTGACACATGTCGTCGCTGGAGGGGTTTACTACTGTCCGGAAACGAGCCGGTTACTGAGGGAATCCCTTATACAGACCCCGAAAACCCTACAAAAATCCACCCTCTCAAAAAGGGAAACCGATGTCCTGCAGTTGGTGGGGGAAGGTTACAGTTCAAAAGAAATCGCCAGTTTGCTGGGCATAAGCGTAAGAACCATTGAGGCGCATCGCAGCAATATCATGCGTAAGTTGGAGTTGAGAAGCGCTACGGACATGGTTCGGGCAGCGGTCAAATTCAATTTGGTCACCCCCTGAGGTGTGGTTTTCAGGGGATTAATTCCAGTGAAGTGCAAAATATGGTACCTGCAGTTACAGTCCATGGAAAGAGCTTGGGATGGTCGATGTAATTGAAGATTGCATGGCACAATTGTTTGCCCGAAAGGATGCATCCGCGCCGGATGCGCTCGTTGGTGATTTTAGCGAAAAAAGCGTTCGACTTGGTTGAGCCAACTGGAGTGGTGGGCATAAAGTGAATATGCCAACGTGGGCGCCGCACAAACCATTTGCAGAGGGCTCCAGTCCATCTGAGCGCGAAACCGCCTGGCATCTGCCAACGTGGCGCTTCAAACATCATTCATCTGTGAATTCGAGATAGGTTCCAGTCTTTTTTGAATTGAATTAACCTAGCACTACACTGGGTATCTTCTCACAATATACCCTTTCCATTCACAAAAGAATTCTATTGCATATAAATGGCTGGATTTCCGTGAGAGGGGTAATTTTCTCCCGGGATGGAGTTCTGTTATCATTCTGACGACATGACACAAGTTTTAACAAAGACCGCTTCGGCGCCTTTCCATGTGATGACCAAACCGATTGGTCCTCGCTGCAACATCGATTGCAAATACTGTTTTTATCTGGAAAAGGAGAAGCTCTTCCCGAGGGGGGAAAATCTGCGCATGCCGGAGGAGGTGCTGGAAAATTATGTGCGTCAGTATATAGAGGCACAGCCGGGGAACGAGGTTACTTTCGCCTGGCAGGGGGGTGAGCCAACGCTCATGGGAGTGAATTTCTTCCGCAAGGCGGTGGCCTTCCAAAAAAAATACGGAGAGGGGCGAAAAATAGATAATGCCTTCCAGACAAATGCTACCTTGCTGGACGATGAATGGTGCCGGTTTCTGCGGGATAATGAATTTCTTGTGGGCATTAGTATCGACGGACCGAGGGAGCTGCACGATGTCTACCGGGTGGACCGCAAGCAAAATTCAACCTTCGACCGCGTCATGCGCGGTATCGGGCTATGCCGCAAGCACGGGGTGCAATTCAATACTCTCACCTGCGTCACTCGCCGCAATTCACGAAAACCCCTCGAAGTATATCAATTTTTGCGCAAGATCGGTTCTCACTACCTGCAGTTCATCCCCATTGTGGAAAGAAAACCCGATGACGCCGCTTCGTTGCTGAAACTATCTCTGGCCACACCTCCTGAACCGGAGGATGAAAATGAGAAACTGAGTCCGGTCACGCGCTGGAGCGTGCTGCCCAAAGATTATGGGAAATTTTTGGTCACGATCTTCGACCAGTGGGTACGCAACGATGTCGGGAAAACTTTCGTCCAGATAATCGATGTGGCGCTGGGCAATTGGATGGGAATGGGCGGCGGCCTCTGTATTTTCAGCGAACACTGCGGACGCGCTCTCGCCATCGAGCACAACGGCGACCTTTATGCCTGCGACCACTATGTTTACCCGCAATACCTGCAGGGCAATATCCGCGATAAAACCATCGCCGAGATGGTCGATTCTCCCGCCATGAAAAAATTTGGCCGCGACAAATCGGACACACTGCCCGCCTATTGCCGCCGCTGCGAATACCGTTTCGCCTGCCACGGAGAATGTCCCAAGCACCGCTTTATGAAAACCCCTGACGGAGAATATGGGCTCAACTACCTCTGCCCCGCCTACAAACGTTTCTTCGGCCACATCGACCCCTATATGAAAACCATGTGTGATTTGCTCAGAAACCGGCAGGCCCCGGCCAACATCATGGGCATGTTGAAAAAGGGCCTCGTCAAAATCTGATGTAGTTTTGGGAATAAGTAATCGGTTTTTTGAAACTTAGACATTGCCCTGCAATGGGGGCTCTCACAAATTGAATGCATGGACAAGTTTGATGAGATATTCCAGATGCAAAAGAACCTCAACGAGCGCATCGGCGTCCTCACCGATGGCCTCAACGAAGAGGAAAAAGCCAAATGGATTCTCAACTATACTCGTGCCATGGAGCAGGAGTTAGCCGAACTGGTTGATTCCGTACCGTGGAAATGGTGGGCGAAATACCAGGAGTTCGACGAACAAAATGCCAAGGTGGAAGTGGTGGACCTATTTCATTTCCTCATATCGCTGGCCCAGGTGTTGGGTATGAGCGCAGAAGACGTATACCAAGCCTACCTGAAAAAGAACGAAGTCAACCATCAGAGGCAGGAATCCGGTTACAGGGAAAAAGATCTGGAGGACTCGCGCCATATTTAAGGCCAAAGTCCAATCAGGCAGCCAGTCGCGCGCAAGACGTCCCAACCCGGAGGGGTGCGAAAAAAACTTCAGGGAGAGGTCAGGTCATCTGTCAGTCTTCAGGAGTGTTGGATAGCGACCCGGTTACTCGAAACCTCTATCCAGTTACCCCCTGAAACTAAAGGCTGTTATCGCATGATTTCTGAATGAGGGGCAGCATAACGCCGTTGCGAAACAAAGTTACTTTACCTGTGCTGGCCGAGATGACCACGGCGATGCAATCAGTGGCCATGGAGATGGCCGCGGCGGCGGAATGCCGGGCGCCCAGGCCGCTGGGCATGTCGCGGTAATAATAGGCGGGGGCATGGACTAGGGTTCCCGCGGATTCGATCACCCCGTCACCACGAATGATAAAGGCGCCGTCAATGGATGAAAACTCCTTGATGGTCTCGTCCATGAATGGGTTGAGGACATTGCGATCTACTTCGGCGTAACCGTAAAAGGGATTTAGTACCAGTGGCTTGACCATGGTGCTGACCTTGGCTGAATCCCCAACCACAAAAAGGCAGCCCACCGGTTTGCCTTCGCGGCCCTGCACCGCCAGTTCCGTGGCAATCGAGAGCAGCCGCTCTATTACCTCAACTTTAACCGTTTTGGGAAGTAAATCCTTCTCGCTGACGAGGACGGACTGGAATTCCTTGGCCACATCGACGACGAGTATGGTGTCGAGTAGATTGCTGCCGGGTATCCCTCCGAGGCAACAGAGTTTGTCCTCAGATGCAATGAGCCCGCGGGTCAAACCGATAAGAACGGCGCTGCGCAACTGGGAAAGACGCTGCTCGGAAACCGAGCGCAGTTCAATGGAAGCCACGTCTTCCTCCTTCTTTTTGAGGGACTTTTCACTGCGGGACATGGGCCGGGAAGGCGTGTGGGTGACCATAATCGTTTTTAATTGCTTGCCCGATTTGGGAAGTTTGATAGCGCCGGCAAAAGTTTCCGCAAATAGCATTAGGGTAGAGCATCCCGCCGTCCTGGCAATGGCGGCAGCTTCCTTCATCAAGTAGGAATTGAAACGTGATTGTCTCCGCTCCGGCTGTGCCATCAGGCCGCCCATTCCTTGCACCACTCTCTCCTGAAATGTTGGCAAATCCCGGGATGCGATGATGTGATCGACAACGCTTTTCTCCTGAAACTGGCGGGCGATGGAAGCGAGAACTTCGAGATAGTTGTTTTCGTTTTCGGAAGCCAGCATCAAGACAAAGATGCGAACCTTTTTGTATTCCGACATGCCGTCGTATTGGATGCCCTCGGGGCAGCGGCCAATGGCAAACAGATAAGGCCGCTTCATCTTTATCCTGACATGCGGAAAGGCCACGCCATTGCCCAAATAGGTGGTCATGGAACTTTCGCGCTCCAAGATGGCTCGCAACAGTTTAGCCTGGTCCATCTTTTCACTCAAGCGAGAGACGGATACGCGCAGCAATTCCTGCAAGGCCCCCTTAAGGTCCTTACTTTTTATATCAATGATGCGCGATTTAGCGAGGTAACGATCCAGCCGCATGAAAAAAGGTTTTTCCGCCGGGAGGCGGAGGTAGAAGTTGTTTGGTCAAGCCGGGAAGGGTTAAAGCTTTATTTTTCCCACTCCAGGGCTCCTTTTTTTATTTCGTAAAGGAGCCCGATTATGAGCACGGAAAGAAAGAACAAAACCGGTGTAAGAATGGGAATTCCGGCAGCCAGAAATTCACGATAGACGATCGCCCATGGAAACAAAAATACTATTTCCACATCGAATAGTATGAAGAGCATGGCAGTGACATAAAATTTAACGGAAAATCGCGGGTGACATTTACCCTCTGCAATCAGCCCGCACTCATAGGGAGAATCTTTGAACTGATTGGATTTAGCCCGCTGCCCAAACAGGTGGCTGACAGCAATGATGGCAACGGCGAACACCACAGCCAGCACAATTTGAATCAGCAAGGGCATGTAATGAGCTAGGGTCATAATCATAAAACAAAAGCTCAACCGCAGTAATTTCAAGTCGCTTTTGAAAATAAATTGGTTTGGACGGCTTTTTTTTACTGATTTCGACGCTAACGAAGCCGAATCCAGTCGATCCGGTTGATATCGGCGCTGCCCAAGCCGAGTTTTTCCCCAAATGCTAGAATCGGCAGGCGATTGCCGATTGGTCGAAATCCCTCCTCTCGACGGTATTTGTTGAGGCGTCCGAGCGCAAGGGCATCGAGAACGACCGGATTGACGCTCATCCAGAGTAAATCCTCGGAGCGCGTATAAAGTGAATTGAAGACCGGGCCCCCGATAAATTGATAGCGTTCCAGAGGTAAAATGGTGACGGCCAGGCTGGCCGCCAATTCAGGGATAGCCGCCACCTCGGAAGCGGCAATGGGGGCATTGGATGGACTGGTAAAAAAACGATCCCGGTTGCTCATATTCCACAAACTGGCATTGACTATGGCACCGGCTATGCCCACCGCCGGATGGTCCAGAACCATGGGTATGTTAATCCAAAAATCCACCTCGGTTAGAAGTATTTTCGGTAAAAAGCTCTTACGGTTTTCATCGGCCCTGGCAAGATACTCCAGATTCGAATCAATGCCATCGGTAAACAGGCTTCCATGAAACTTGGGCAATGGGCTGTCATAAAACCAGACAGGATCGAAAAATTGTTTTGAATCGAGAACGTAGACCGGCACGCCCTCAAAAAAATCGCCTTTCTCGCGACGGCTGAGGGGGGGCAGAAACCCCGAGGAACGCAAAAGCGATTCGTTCAAATCGAGCAGAAAAAGCTCATCATTGGTAAATCCCCTCCGCTTCAATGCCCTCAAAACAGCTTTGACCAGCGCCGGGGGCGAGGCAATACCGCTCCCGGAGTTGGTATAAAGTTTGATACCGGCCCGGCGTTTTTCCCCCGGGACCAAGTGTTTGCCGGTTTTTTCCTCGAAACTGCGAAAGAGGGCCTCGACCCCGTTGGCATACCTCTCCTGACTGAATTCACCCAGCTTGTACTCCCATACATAACGAGTGTGAATATTGCGCTGCCCCTCATAACCCCAAATGTCGCCCAAGGCTGCAACAGGGATAAAAATGAAAGTGAAAATAAAAAGAAAGCAAGCCCTCATGTTCGGTTCTTGACAGTCTGCAAATGGGGTCGGAAATTAGGACCTAGGACCTTTCCCGAAACCGTCAATGGCAATAAAGAAATCAATTTTATGTTCAGGGCAAGGCTCATCGTAACCCGCATGGCGATACGCCCTGCCTGAATCGTTTAAAATTTGGGGAATGGATTTTAATTATCATTAGCATGCTGTCTACTGTATTGAGAAAAAGGAAATACTCGATCTGGTTCCATTGTGGGATCTGCTTTTTTCTGTTTGCATGCGGAAAACCGCCGCCGCGTGTGGAGGAATCCATCCTCGTGGCCCATGAGAGTTTATCGAGCGGAAACACGGAGCAAGCCATCGTTCTCCTCGAAGACCTGTTGCAGAGAAATCCGGGCCACCCCGCCGTCCTGGAAAATCTCGCATTTGCCTACGCTCAAAGCGGACGTCACGAGATGGCCGCCTTTTATTTTTCAGAAACGGCGGACACCGGACCGGACAAGGTTCATTTTCTTCTCTACGCCGCGGAGGCGCTCGACCGAAGCGGCAAAAAAACGGAGGCCGCGGAAAATTACGTAAAATACCTGGTCGCCCGCCCGGACTCTCCCGTGGAATGGAAAAAACTGGGTCGTTTGCAGGAGGAATCGAATGAATTCCGGAATGCCGCGGAATCTTATTTGCAAAGCCAAAAATTGAGGCCGAACGGCGACAACGCCATCAGATTGGGAAAACTGTTTCGCAAAATGAATAACCGGGCGCAGGCCAACAATTGGTTCAAGGCAGCCCTGGAATCAGCCGATGGCGCGGAAGGCGATGCCCTGTTGGGCCTTTTCGAAGGAGCGCTACTGGAGGAAAATTACGGCCAGGCGGAAGATTGGCTGACTCGCCTCGATGACGCTCACCCCGGCTTTCTCGACCAATCGCATTTGGCCCGCAGTCGCCGGGAACTGGAACAATGGCGGCGACGGCAGGATGAGCTACAAAAACAACTTCTGGAACAGGAGCGGATCGCCAAAGAATTACGGGAAAGGGCGACCCGCCGGGCAGCGGAAGCCGCCGCCTTGGCCGAAACCAGAAAACTGGAGGAAGAGGAAGCCAGAAAAATGGAGGCCGCCCGGATAAAGGAACCGCCCCCTCCCACTGCCGAAGGCTATTTACGGCAAGCCAGGGACAGTCACGCGGCGGGCAGGGGAGAAGCCATCAAATATTACTGGGCATCCTTGAAACTCGACGACAAACCGGCTGAAATTTGGCACGAGCTTTCCGGTCTATTGTTGAAAGAAGGAAAACCCGGCCTATCGGAGGCGACCGCCATGGAAGCTATCCGCCGTGAACCTCTATCCATACTATACACCATGCATTACCTGCGGGTGGCTCAGGAAACCAAAGATCCCGAGCCGTTTATGGAAGAACTTATCTCCGCCAAACGAAAAATCCCGGACAGCCCAGATATCACGCTGGCATTGGCCCGCGGCTACAAATCCATTAGAAACAACTACCGCGAAGCCGCCGCGCTCTATCGGGAATTCCTGGAACGTGCACCGAACCACCCGGAATGGTCAAAGGCACAGACAGAGCTCACCTCCCTGCCGGTCAACTGAAAGCCGCCCATCTTTCTTCTAACCTCTTTTACCCGATACGGAAAACTCAACGGAATGCCCCTGGTCACACGCAATAGTATCGAGGAAATTCGCCGGCAATTGAATATTTACGATGTCGTCTCCCCCGTGGTTTCCCTCAAACGATCGGGCAGCAATTTCGTCGGGCTGAGTCCCTTCACCTCGGAAAAAACCCCATCGTTTTTTGTCCTGCCCGATAAAAATCTCTTCAAATGCTTTTCCAGTGGTCTGGCCGGCGATCAGTTTCGATTCATTGAGCTGACCGAAAAATTGACCTTCAACGAAGCGATTGAAGCGATCGCCATTCGCCACAATTTCAAACTGGAATATGAGGGCGGGGCCGCCCCCAGAGCGGAGTCACGCTCCTTGAGGAAGGAGGTCCTGGAAATCCACGAGCTGGCCGCGGATTATTATCACAGGACTTTCAAGTCAGACCATGAGGAGGCCCGGCAAATTCGCCAATACTGGACGGAGGAGCGCAGGTTCACGACGGAATTGGCCGATGATTTCAAGATTGGATACTCCCCCATAAAACAAAAAGACTTTCTGGATAATTTACTGAAAAAAGGCTACAGCCGCGACGCCCTCGATAAATGCGGTTTGTTTTTCCTCAACCCAGGCAAGGTCAATCCCGCCAGGTGCAAGTTCCGGTTTCGCGGGCGGCTGATGATTCCGATTCGCGATTATCAAGGCCAGGTAATCGCTTTCTCGGCCCGGCAAACGAAAATTACGCCGACAGAAGACCCCAGCCATAAGGCGAAATACATCAATTCCCCGCAGACCCCTGTTTTCATTAAAGGTAATATCGTTTTCGGTCTGGAGCGGGCCCGCCGCCATATCGATGAGGTGAAAAAATTCATCCTCGTCGAGGGACAACTCGACGCCATGCGGTGCTGGGAGCACGGTTATAAAACCGTTGTGGCCCCACAGGGCACTTCCATCACGAACGAACAACTACGTCTCCTCAAACGTTACGCAAACAGACTCGATTGCGTACTCGATGGCGACGAAGCCGGTCAAAAAGCCGCCCTCCGCCTGCTCCCCATGACATTGGCGACTGGTCTGGAAACACGCTTCCTCATCCTTGCCCCCGGCGAGGACCCCGACACCCTCCTGGCCGCGGGAAAATCCGAAGAGTTCGCCCGTAAAATGAAATCGTCTCTTTCCGAGATGTCATTCGCGGTATCCGCACTGCTTCCGGAGGAAAATCCCTCGCCCCGGCAAAAGGCGGAGGCGCTCGAGAAAGTTTTCGACATCGTCGCACAAACGGACTCCGAGGCGGCGCAGCAATCCTATCTCATGGAAGCAGGCAAACTACTAGGCCTGGTGGACGTGGACGACCGGGCTGTTTACCAAAGATTTCTGCAATTCAAATGGCGCAAAAAGAGAATGCGGACGGCAACTCCACTTTCCGAAGCCAGCCAGGAGGAAAAAGAAAAATACTCCGGGAGGTTGACAACTTGCGAATATGAGCTACTCTTGGTAGCTTTCCACAATCAGGACCTCATTCAATATATTGCAGAAGTTATTGATAGTGAATGGATTGATTCAAAATTCATTCATGGCAGGCTTCTTAGCCGAATACTTGCAGAATACAAAGAGGACCTCTGGGAGGGGATTGAAAAGATAGATTTACTTTTTGAAACCGAGGAGGAAAAAAACGCCACCTATTCATTATTGGCATTGGATCCAGTGGAACTAGGTTTTGAGGATCCAGTCGATATTGCCAACCGCTGTCTTAAATCACTTGCCGAAAAATATGCCCGTCAACAAAGTCGCAAAATTGCCGATCAAATCGCGGCGCTGCCTACCACATCAGATGAATTTCCACAACTACAGGGAAAGCTCGTAGAACTCCGCCGACTTAAAAACAACCCTCCTCTCATATCGATTTCAACCGCCAGTAACCCTGGTTAATCATTTATTGAATAATTATATAAAAATTTATTATGCCCGCTATCAAAACCAAGCCTAAGCCCAAGACGAAGAAAAAAGCCGCACCGGCTTCCATTAAGAAGGTAGCCACGAAAAAGGCTGTGCCAGTTTCCAAAAAGAAAGCATCTCCGAAAAAGACCGAACCGGTGGCCAAAAAGAAAGCTGTTTCGAAAAAAGTTGTACCGGCACCAAAAAAGAAGATCGTCACGAAAAAGGCGGATTCAGCGCCAAAAAAGAAAGTGGCTGCTAAAAAGGTTGTAGCGAGCTCCAAAAGTGAAGCGCCCGCGACGAAGCTCGAATCAAACAATAAAAAGCCGCGTAAAAATAAAAAATCCCAGCCCAATACAGAGCTTATCAACGAAAAGATTCGGGGACTCATCCGGCTCTCCAAAGAGCAGGGTTACCTGACATTCAAGGACATCAATAAATCCCTCCCGGACACCATCAATAGACCCGAGGAGATTGAGAATGTCATATCCATTCTCGAAAACCTGGAAGTCGATATCATCGATTCGGAAGATGTCGAAAGGTATAAGGAGCGCCTTCAGAAATTTACCGAAGAGGAGATGCGAACCTCGCAACTCGATATTCTGGACGACCCCGTGCGTATGTACCTCAAGCAAATGGGGCAGGTGCCGCTACTCACACGGGAGGAGGAAGTGGCCATCTCCAAGCGCATTGAAAATGCCGAGCAAAGAGCGCAAAACGAACTCTATTCGGTCGGATTCACGGCTCCTTTCCAGGTCGAATTGGCGCGCAAACTCTACAACCGTGATGAGCGATTCGACCGGATCGTTCTGGACAAGAAAATCGACAGTCGGGAAAAATATTTCCAAAGCCTCCCCAAGCATATTGAAACGATCGAGGAACTGCAGAGGCGCATGGACAAGGCCTGGAACGATTCCCTTAACGCCACATCAATCCCTAATGCCAAGCGTGCGCGCACCCGGTTTAACAAATACCAGGCGCAACTCAAGCCGGTCTTCCGCAAATTCTGCTTCAAACTGAAAGTATTCGAGGAATACCTCAATTCCCTCCATCCGATTCTACGCAAAATCGAGATTCATTATGAGAACATCGAACTGGCGGAAAAGGCTCGCACCCGTAAACACAAGGCCATCAACACGGAGGAAATCCAACGCAAACTAACCGAGATCGAAAACGAGCTGCATCTCAACCCGGCCGAATTCCTGCGCATCATCCAGGCCGTACGCAGAGGGATGCGCAGAGCCCACAAAGCCAAAACGGAAATGGTCGAGGCCAATCTGCGCCTGGTCATCAGCATCGCTAAAAAATACACCAATCGCGGGCTTTCCTTCCTCGATCTCATCCAGGAAGGCAACATGGGCCTGATGAAAGCGGTGGAAAAATTTGAATACCGCCGGGGTTATAAATTTTCCACCTATGCCACTTGGTGGATTCGCCAGGCCATCACCCGTTCCATTGCGGACCAGGCCCGCACCATCCGCATACCCGTGCACATGATCGAGACCCTCAACACGGTCATGCAGGTGCAAAAACAGCTTCTGCAGGAATTGGGGCACGAGCCGACGGCCGATGAAGTGGCCGAGGAAATGCAATTGCCCGTCGACCGTGTTCAGGCCATTATGAAAATGGCGCAGCAACCCATCTCTTTGCAAAGTCCCGTGGGCGATAGCGACGACACCAATTTCGGAGATTTTATCGAAGACAAAGGCGCGGAAAACCCCTATGACATGACGGCCTACAGCCTGCTCCGGGAAAAAATCATGGACGTCCTCGACAGCCTGACCGATCGCGAGAGGCGCGTCCTCTCCCTGCGTTTCGGCCTCGTGGACGGATACAGCCGCACACTCGAGGAGGTGGGTCGCCAATTCAACGTAACGCGCGAGCGTATTCGCCAGATCGAGGCCAAAGCCCTCCGCAAAATGCGCCACCCCACCCGCATCCGGCAGTTGCACGGTTTCTTCGAGCCCGACCACGCCAACCGCCAACTGGAAATTTCCCAACGCCGCAACTAGTGCCACACAGCGCCGGAATTGCGGGTTGACAATTGTCCGCCGCAGCCGGACAATTATTGCAGAACAACTTAACTATAACAACATAGAAAAATGCAGTTCAGCCAGGTAACGGCCACAGCCATCGGCTTTTTACAAGGGATCGGAACAACCGAACTCCTCATCATCTTTTTTGTTGTCCTGTTGCTATTTGGAGCCAAGAAACTCCCAGAATTGGCCCGCGGCATGGGAAAATCGATCAAGGAGTTCAAAAAGGCCACCAACGAAATCGAAGAAGATATCCGCACCGCCATCGACTCGCCGGAAACCCCTGCCAAACCGCAATCCCAGGTAGAAATACCCCACAAAGTCTCGCCGGCACCCGCCTCCACTCAAACTCCCTCCAGTCCTCCAGCAGAATCATCCGAGACCGAACAAACGGTCCCCGTTTCCTCTCCGATCGAGGAAAACAAGAGCTGATATTTAAAAGTCGGACCGAATTCCGCCAACGCCAAGCACAGGACATTGTTTCTGATGGTCAGAAACAATAACTATGTATAGGCCTAAGTTGAACAGACTAACTTCGCGGTTTGGATAAATTCCTCAAATTAGAATCAACCCAACGGCAATAATGACTCCCAAGAGAAGGGCCGCGAGGATCTCTCTGCGGACATCCATCGGGGTTTCGGGATTTGGATGTGACGGCAATTCGGGTCTAGCTCCGGCAGTAATTTCTTTCGCCTTCATAAAGCCTTAAAAGTCGGCTGGGAAAGAGTCTTTCTTTAGCCCAGGTGGCAATAACTTGCCTATGGATTGGGGAACATAGGAGGCAGGTTTCAGTGTTCGGGTGTCAGGACACAATTCTATGCGGTATCCTCAGGAACCCGAAACCTGACCTCATCCCAGTCGCCTGAGGCTACACAAATCCTCAAGAAATGCTATGCCCTTTCAGGGATGGACGAACTCGTGTTCGGGGTGTCGGATAGTGAGCACCGGGCAAGGCGCTTTGCGGACCACTTTTTCCGCCGTGCTGCCGAGAAACATGTGTTTGACG
>JAJFLT010000382.1 GCA_021772555.1 Opitutales bacterium
GCGCCCCCGCTCAGCATCGGCGCAATTCAGTTCACCGGCGGTAACTAGCGGAGAGCAGGGGATTGAAAGCTTGATGCCTGTCTTTCCCTCGAAAAATAGTGTTTCTTCCACTGGCAGGGAGGATACAGGCAAGCTTCAGGATATGCAAACCTTGCTCGCTCCTTTGCCCACGCCCTTGATGGCTTCGGGGTTTTCCGAGCGGGCCTTGAGGGTTTTTCGACCGCAATTGGAGGCCTTGGGGCTGGATGTCATGCAGGCCCCCAGCGGCACCGCCGCCAGCGGTTCGAAATTTTCCCTGGAACCGGGTTCGCCCGTTGCCGCGGTCCTCATGAGCGGGGATTTCAATATGGCTGCGACCGGCACCGTAACCTACCGGGACGGCGATACCCTGCTGGCCTTCGGGCACCCATTTTTCCAGTTGGGGCCGACACGTTTTCCCATGGCGGGAGCGGAAATCATTACCATCATTCAGTCCGTCAACAAATCCTTCAAGCTCTCCAACACGGGCCCCTTGTTGGGATCGGTTTATCAGGACCGCCTGACGGCCATCGCCGGGAAAATCGGCGATCTGCCGCATCTCATTGATGTCTCCATCAATACGCGTGGGGCCAATGGCGTAGTCCGGCAGTTTTCCGGGGATTTGTTTGAGCATCGGTCCCTCTCGCCCATTTTTGCCTCCATCTCCTTGCTGGAATCCCTCTACCAGACCATGGAATCAAGCGAAGAGCAGACCTTTTTTCTCGACGGCCGAGTCGAACTGGAAGGCTATGATCCCATCGTCTTTCGGGATGTGGCCACCGGGCCGGAAGGGGCGCAATTAGTGGCCAACAGCTTTTGGGAAAATTATTTGCAATTGGTCAACAACCCCTACGACATGCCGGTGGTTACGAAAATCGATTTCAATATCGATATTCGCGATGAATGGCTCTTGAGCAGCTTGAAGGCGGTGCAGGTGGAGAATAAACGGGCAAGGTCCGGCGAATCCGTCGATCTGACTCTTTCCATCTACAACTATCTGGATAAACCGACCCGCCATAGCGTCAGCGTCCCTATTCCGCCCGGACTGCAATCGGGGGAGGTTTTAACTATTTTGGTGGCCGACGCGGCCGGGGCCGAATTGGCGGAAACCTCCGGGCGAGGCTTCGTCACTTCAGTCGATGATATTGTAAGGGAATGGAACCGCCGCCGTTCCCGCCAGAGCATATACATCAAACTTTTGAAAAAAACGCCCGGAATCATTCTGGACGGTGAAAATTTGCCCAACTTACCCCCATCGGTGCAGGCTTTATTCACCTCTCCGGGGAACAATACGGCCCGTCAGCCGCTCGATGAAACAACCCTCTGGGAAACCCATATAGAGGTGCCGGGTGAATTCAGGGGAAGCTACCGGGTTCCCGTCACCCTGGAGTGAATTCCCCCTCGAACTATTGACCCCTTCTACTTTTAAAAAATGTTCAGGTTCATCCTGCATTATCCTATTATGAAAAAAACAACGATCATCTTTATATCGGTGTTATCCGTTTTTTCTCAGGCTTTCGGCGTGCGCACGCAATCGATTTTGCACAGCGTTTACGAAGATTTCATCAAAGGGGAATTCGAAAACGTGTCCCTCAGCAACGAGGGGCATTTGCAAGTGGCCCCGGCCTTGGCGGAATGGTTGGAAATCGACGAGCCCATCATTTGGGCGGCGGTGGCCGATGCCGAAGGCAACCTCTATCTGGGCACCGGCAACCGGGGCAAAGTGCTCAAGGTGGACACGAAAGGGGAGGTGACGGATTATTTCAGCCCGGAGGAAATATTGAGCCGCGCTTTGGCCTTGGACCGCGAGGGGAACCTCTATGTGGGCACTTCGCCGGTGGGGCGTGTTTACCGTATCGCTCCAGGAGGACGCCCGGAAATTTTCTTCGACCCGGATGACAGTTATATCTGGGATTTTGCTTTCGATGCGGAGGGTAATCTCTATGTGTCCACTGGCAGCAGCGCCCGGATTTACAAGCTCCCGCCCGATTTCCAGCCCGGCGACGAGCCCCTGGTTTGGTTTAAAAGCGATCAGACCCATTTGACCGCCTTGGCCTGGGACAACGAAGGCCGCCTTCTGGCCGGGAGCAGCCCGGAAGGTATCCTCTATCGCATAACGGGAGAAAATGAGGGGTTCGCCCTTTACAATTCAGGCGCGCAGGAGATCAAGCAGATATCCGTTATGGATGACGGTAAAATCTATTTCGCCACCTTTGAAACCAAATCTGGAAATGGAGGAAGCGGTTCCTCGTCGCGTTCTTCTTCGTCTTCCTCTGCCGGTGGCGAAGAGGAACCTTTTGTCGTAACCGCCAATTCTGGTTCCAGGTTAAGTTCCAACGGAAACAAGAGGGAAAAGAAAAACGGTCCGGTGGCCCGCGGCATTATTTATTCGCTCGACCAAAATGGATTCGTGGAGGCCTATTGGGGCTTGCCCAGCGCCAATATTTTTGCCTTCACCCGGACCGCCTCCGGTGAAATTGTAGCCGGAACCAACGACGATGGGCGAATTTTTTCCGTGGCGGACCGCGGTTATTGGAAATTGC
>JAJFLT010000383.1 GCA_021772555.1 Opitutales bacterium
TTGGAGCATTCATCCTCAAAACTTCGACCCCAGATCGATTCGCCTCCGCCACCGGTACCGGTGGGGTCTCCACCCTGAAGCATGAATTTCGGGATCACGCGGTGAAAAATCAAACCGTCATAATAACCATTACGGACGTGCTCCATTAAATTCTCACAAGCCTTGGGGGCAACCTCCGGCATAAGTTGGATTTCGATAACTCCCTGGCTTGTTTCCAGGACAACAATTGGATTTTGATCGGACATCTTTTTATTAATTCAATTTTTAGGCCGTGCTTTCAAGTGAATATTTTGGTGGAAGGCAAGACCGGTGATCATCATGTGGCTCAATGCGTTTACCGAAGGTCCTTCTGGAGATCATTTTAGAGCCACATAAGTATTTCACAACAGCCATAGCCACGGCGCTGAATCTTTATTTTGCAGGCACGCCCCAGATGGCAACGCCCATATGATAGCGGTTATGACCATCGACACTTTTCGAATAATAGGCCGTCACGATCCGCCCATCGGGGCGTTCTACACTGCTGGGGTAACCGCAGTCGCGCTCGATCGAGTGGATCAAACGAATAGGTTCGCTCCAGGTCTCACCTTCATCCGCACTGAGTCGGGCCAGAACGCCGTACTGATCGGCGGCGATGCGGTTACCGTAACTGAGCAGTAGACGTCCATCTTTTAACCGAAGCAGGTGGCCGGGAATTTCACTTTGGGCGGTCACCCGCTGCGGACCCTGCCAAGTTTGACCATCGTCTTCGGAGCGGAAAAGTTCCAGGGCATCAACCCGATTAGCTGCCAGCCAGCGTTTTCCACCCAGATGCAGAATCGAGGTCTCATTGTGTTGCGGGCCGATCACGGAAATTTCTTTCCATGTCTCGCCGTCATTGTCGCTGCGAAAGAAAGAGGACTCCCAGCCTGCGGTTTTGTAGGACTTGGCGGGTTCTTTCAGTTTACCGGCATAGCATGACGCGAACATGGATCCTTCGCCCGTCGTGAAGATGTCACCAAAGGGGACAAACGGCGTCCAGCCCGGCTTGTTTTGAGGAAACTCCTTGTGCTGTGTCCAGTTGTAGCCGCCGTCACTGGAGCGGCAGACCCAAACGCTGACAACGCTGTCGCGAAAGGCGCTCTGCTTGGGTCGCTCGGGCTGTTTCTCATTAGTCCAGCCGGAGCAGAGGACGATGAGGTCACCATTGCCGGCGAGTCCGGCAGCGACGTTCATGCGAACCGTGTTTGGATCGTTAGGCGCTGGATGGCCACGCTTTTCCCACAACGCGCCGTCTTTGCTGGCCCAGCATTCCACATCGCCCTCCATCTGTCCGTGGCTGGGCCGGTTGTGAATGATCGCCACAATCGTTCCATCGGGCAACTGGGTGAGGTTGGGCCACGAGCAAACGTTGTCGACCGCGATGTAACGCTGGATGAAGTCCGGTTCGGCGGCGCCTGCGACCGAGCCTGTGAGGAGAACGCCAAGCAAGATGGTGAAAGCAAAATCTAAAAGCACTTTGATGGTACATAAGCTACTGAAAGCCAGTGCCCAGGGTCAACGGTCAAGATTAGAGGAAATAAGGAAGCATGCAATTCTCACCAGGATGCGGATTTCTAGCTTTTGCAACTGCCTCAGTCCCAGCTTTTGAAATTTCGCTTCTCATAACGACGATTATAATCTAGGTTAACATTTATGAAAGCAATGGCGATAATGGAACATGGGGGACCGGAGAATCTACAATTAATGGATTTGGCCGAACCGGTCCCGGGAGATTTTGATTTGTTGGTGGAAACCCATGCCTGCGGAATGAATCCGGTCGATTTTAAAAAACGCCAATTCGCCCTCGGCGGTCCGGCCGAATTTCCCCTCATTTTGGGTTTCGATGTAAGTGGCGTCGTGGTCGGCCTTGGAAGCCGGGTTGAAGGGTTCCAGGAAGGGGATTTAGTCTATGCCTCACCGAGTTTGGCACGCAACGGGTGCAATGCGAAATACGTCCTCGTCGATTATCGTACGGCTGCGCAGCGACCGAAAACCCTCGATCATAACGGGGCTGCTGCCGTGCCACTGGTCATATTGACAGCCTGGGAATCCCTCTATGACCGGACCGCGGTGGAGCCGCGTCAAAATGTGCTCATCCATGCCGGAGGCGGTGGGGTGGGGCATGTCGCCCTACAACTGGCCCGCCTGCGCGGCTGCCGCATTATCACCACCGCCAGCAGTGAGGCATCCCTGGCTCTCTGCCGGGAATTGGGAGCGGATGTCATCATCAACTACCGGGAGGAAAATGTGGTTGATCGGGTCTTGGCGGAAACGGATGGAAAGGGTTGCAATGTGGTCTTCGACACGGTGGGCGGTCCGGTTTTCGAGCAATGTTTCCAATGCCTGGCCTTGAACGGTTCCATCGTTACCATTACTCCGACACAAACGGATAAAATTGCGGATGGTCTCTTTTTCAAGAATGCCACCCTGCATTGCGAGTTTATGGGAGTTCCCTCCATCTTCGGCATCAATATCGAAAGTCAGGGAGAAATTCTGCGCCAGGCAGCCGAGTTGATCGACTCAGATCGGTTGAAAGTCCGTGTTGGCCGCACTTACCCACTGGAAGATTTGGCAGAAGCCCACCGTTATCAGGAAAGCGGTCACACCACCGGCAAAATAGTCATTACGGTTAAGGACTGACTGATAATTTGCGGGCTGCGCAGACGCTGCCTACAATAGGTTAGTCAGAGAACTGCATATGATCAGAATACAAGAAGAATCAGATGCCTGTTTGAGTGATATTCGCACAATTAATGAGGCCGCATTTGGCGATTCGGTGGCAGCGATTCTTATCGATGCGCTTCGGTCAAACAAAAAGGTAGATTTGTCGCTCGTTGCGGAGGTGAATAACAAACTCGTTGGGCACATCATGTTCTCCCCAGTGTTTGTCGAGGGT
>JAJFLT010000384.1 GCA_021772555.1 Opitutales bacterium
CATCGGTTGACAATAAAAATGAGATTTCTTAAGTTTAAAATTATATTCTTGAAGTTAAAATTAACACAGATTCGGTAAAAGCAAATTTCAATATACAACATTGTATGATACAGTATTTTGGGACCCGTCTACTAATGGGGATAGACATGACGCGGCCTGCCTCCTTTGCGATATTTTATTGTCACACTAATGATTCATAATACCGAAAATAAAACCCTGGCCAAATACTTCAACTATCGTCGATTGACCGATGCAAAACTGGAGTTCTACGATCAAAACGGATACCTGGTTATCGATCGTATCCTCACCGCTAGCGGACTTAAAAGGATTGAGGTCGAATGCATGCGTGCCTGGCATGATGAAAAAGATGAATTCGACTCTGAGAAAACCTGGTTGCAAAATGCCCTGCTCCGCAACATCCATCATAAAGCACTACTGGCACGTGATTATTATTTTGATGGACCCCTTGTAGGTATCGCGGAGCAAATCATCGGCCCTGATATTAAAGGCGTTACTTCCCAGCTCACGTTTAAAATGAGGGGAAACACCAAGCCCTTCCACTGGCATCAGGATAACGCCTACGGTGAACTCGACCCCTACAATTCCATTACCTGTCTGACCGCGTTTGACGATACTGACCAATCCAACGGCTGCCTGTGGATTATCCCGCAAAGCCACAAGCAGGGGCAGCAGGCTGGCTTGAGTTTGGCAGAGAAACGCAACCAGGCTGAAATCAAAGTGGATGCGGATGAGACCAATGCAATCCCCATGCCGATGACAGCCGGGCAATGCCTTATCTTCAACTGTTGGATGCTTCATAAGTCCGACGGAAATTTTTCCAACGATCGCGACCGGCGGGTTCTGTTCCTGCGATATGCGGATGCCGATGCCGTCGAGGTGTACAACGATCGAAAACCACGATTGGGGCGCCTGCTACGAGGCACTACCCGCTTTCCTGAAGTAGCTGCCTTCGAGACCGACCTTTGAAAGGTTCAAATTATTGATACTCTTCACACTGCCCGTTATGAATACCACAGCCAATAATCCTCCCATTACCTTGGGCAGTGAACATCAACTCTTTCTCGATGATCACATCATTGAAAGTAGAGAAAACATCGTCTCCGGCCTGAACCCTGCTGAAAAGTTTACTGGTAATCCGGTCATTTCTTCCGACGACCCATTGATTCAGCCTTCTCTTTACGGTTCCATTATTTATAATCCCGATTCCAGTTACCGTATTTGGTATTCCACCTGGGTTGATGGCGTCAAACGCATGTTCGTCTTTAACCAACTCAGTCAGGACGGTATTCATTGGGAAAAGCCGCAATACGATTTTATTAAAATAAATGGCAAAAAATCACACGCGGTTTTTGGAACGGATATTTTACCCCATATCACAGAGATATTTTCGGTTCTTCAAGATGATCGGGAGAAAGATCCCGAAAGACGATACAAGATGGCCTACAAGTACAAGGAAAAGGGCTACCCTTCACCTTATGTGGAAACCGTCATGGGGCTTCATCGGAAATTGCTCAATGACCTCACGTTCCGAGGGAAGCATGATCTTGTCGAAACCTACTATCGCGTTATTTCCGATGGCCTTTATTTGCCTACCCAGCGTCGGGCCGCCGGATTCGCTTTTTCTCCCGACGGCATTCATTGGAATCGAGTCGAACCTTTGGCCATACCTGATATCGGCGATATCTCGCACTTGACCTGGGACCCCTACACCAACCGCTATTTGCTCTATGCCAGGGACTTTTTCCTGCCCGAAGATGTTCATGAGAAGCATAAAAATGAGGAGTGGTATCGAAAAACTTTCTGGGGCCGTGCGGTACGTCTCTTTGAAAGTACCGATTTCATAAACTGGACCGCCGGTGATATCGTGATGCATGCTGATATCGACGACCTGCCTGGGGACGAGATATACAGCATGGCCGTCTTTCCCTACGAGGGTCTTTACATCGGCCTTGTGCAAATGTATCACGCCTATCCCGATACTAATACGCTTGATATCCAGTTGGCCGTGAGTCGCGATGGCTCGAACTGGAAGCGAGTTGGTGGCCGCCAGCCCTTCATCCCGCTCGGCGGAACCGGCCAATGGGACCGCTTTAACAACTCAGTCGCTTCCGCTCCTGTCATGGTCGATGACGAGATCCGCTTCTATTATTCTGGCAGGTCTTATCGTCACAAACCCTATGCGGAACCCGACAGCGGCCCGCAACGCTCCGCCATCGGATTCGCCAGTATCAAGCGGGATCGTTTCGCCCATGTCGGGGCCAGTTTCGATGGTGGCGCGATTATAACCAAATCATTGTTGTTAAATGGATCCAGCCTGCATTTGAACGCAAACAGTGCGCACGGCACCATAGTTGTTAGTATTTTAGACCAGTACGGCCAACCGATTAAAGGAATGATTTCAAAACCTGTCGAGGTTGACTCTCTCAATATTCCTGTTCGATGGATCGACGAAAAACTGGAAAGGCTCACCATCGATAAACCGGTTAAACTTCGATTCGAGCTTAAAAACGCAAAGCTATATTCCTTCTGGATAGAATGATTGGCACCACCAAGCAAAACAAAGCACTCCATTAGAACTTACGATTTATTGTTAAGCTATGATTGAACAGATCGATTCGAAAGGATTTTACATCGAACAATGCAACCTGCCGGGTGAAGGTAAAGCCGACGACCTCGTTCCCGCCCAGCACAATACCATTCAGCTCTGCAAAGATCGCTGGTTCGTGATATTTGAAACCCGCGGTTTTCGCGGTGTGGACGATAACCGCAGCGTCATCTACCAGGTGCGTAAAGACGCGCCCTATGGTCCCGTCCTTTCCGAAGGTTGTCTGGACAAAGCAATCCAGGACTGGGATCCTCTCGGAAACGGCCGCCACTATGTAAAGCTCTGCAATCACTCGGTTGCATTCGGCGTACCCGCGGGGGCGCTCATCAATGGGCAAACTGCTCCCAACGCCGGGGTATTTGTGGCCGCCTGGCGAGTCAATCCGCGCGTCCTCGACAGGGAAACAGGTTACCTCTTGTTGGAAAAAGAAGAAGTGCTGCCCCGGGAAACCTACCGATGTTACTGGATTCAGTTCAAACTAAACGAGGCTGAAGACGATATTGACATTATCCAATCAAAGACTCCCCTACGGCAATTGGGCTATGAGAACGGCAAGGCGATCTGTTCGCACGAACAACTTGTTACGATGAACCAGGGCTATGTTGTGCCCGTGCCTTATAATGACAGGTGCACCGAGTGGGTCTTTCTGCTGCATTGGGGATTTGGAGCTAATGTCCCGACAAGTATCTGCACTCCCATCAAGTTTCGCTGGAACACGCGGACACATCTTTACGAATGGGTGGAAACCGGCCCAATCCTCGACGGTCCCGACGATATGGGTATATTCGAAGGCGGCATCGTCCCCTATGGCAACGAGTGGCTGATTTCCATTCGTATTACACCACGCACGATCGGTAACGTTTGGTTTCGCACCGATGACCTCTTCGGCCCGGGCCCGGAACCGTTTTTCTCCGATGAGATTCGCAGCAATTGCCCACGAACTACTTTTGTCTTCCCCGACGGAATGGTTCGCGTGATGACTACCGATCAGATTAATTCACCGTATCAGAATGTCTACCTACGCCGAATTCCACTCCATATCATGGACATAGATCCGGATCATAATTTTGTCGTTACCAAAACGGATGTTGTATTCGACAGCGTAAAAGAAGGCCTGCCTCTGAGCATTGAAAACGCACCCACCATGCACTTCTGTCGGCTCCTTCCACATACTGGCGGGAATACGGGCCACCTTACTTATTTTGTACGCCCCCGCGCCATAAAGGGACAGGCTTACACCGCGGGTATTTTCAAAGGTGTCGTTAAACCAGAAGAGATTCAGGCCTCCGGCGTCTACTATTCCCGAATCACCTACGACCAGGACTATCCCGCAACCTGGCAATTTTAATTTTGAAAACAGAACTCATACTCGACGAAGGGTAATTTGTCATTGCCCTTTACATAAGGTCGCAGATGTAAATCTTATATTTGAGGAATCAATTGGCAGCCTGTAACGACGTTTATATCAAAATGTTAGCATTTTTCCGATCTCGGATAATTGTCCTTATATCGGCAATGTTTCTCTGGGTTACATTGCTACCGGCAGACGAAACACCGGTTTCAGAACAACTGCGCCGCCAGCGGGAATATGAAATCCTCATGAGCGAACGACAGGGCGCCGATCGGTATTCAGAAGAACTGAGAAAGGCCTGGAGTCATTTTACAGTGCTTAACATGCCGCAGGCAATCGCAGCCTTTGAGGCGGTACGCCAGGCCGAAGATTCCGGTGAACGCGACGGTGTTCAGGCACTATACGGCCTCGCCCTCTCCTACCGTTATAAACAACCCGGGGAGGACAAGGCGAAAGCACGGGATTATTTCAACGAACTCGTCACCAAGTATCCGCAAAACACTATCGCGGCCTGGGCCCTTCTGGAACTGGGCATAATGGAGAATGTTTACACGGATAAAGGAAGGCTCGAAGCCAGAAGCTATTTTCTTCGACTCATGGAGGCCTATCCTGAAAGTCTCGCCATCCACGAAACCGCTCTCCGCCTGGCCGACACTTACCTGGGCAAGATACTGGACCCTACTGACATTCAGGAGGGGCTTTCTATCCTGGAAAAACACATTGATAGGTATCCCGATAATCCGCTTGTGGGGAGCATGCACTACCGGGTGGGTTATTTCTATTTCGCTTGTCTGCAGGATTACGAAAAAAGTCTTCCCCACTCCATTGCCAACAGCAGGTTGCGGATGGAAGACCCCTATCGCTGGCCGGAGGATTACTGGCATACGGCCATGAATTTCATGCGCCTGAACCGGGTGGAGGAAGCAATTCCATGGTTTGAAAAAATCTACCAGGAAAGACCGACGTCGCGGGAAGCCCACCCCGCACGGGAAATGGTCGCGCGCATCAAGCGATACCTGGAAACAAAAAAATCAAACAAAAGTCCCGCTGCCGTGCCTGACGATCAGGCAACCAAGCCGGAAGATTTTACACAATGAGCCAATCGGAGGCAGATTCGGCCCACAAACGCTCGTTATCGCCTGTCGTCCTGATCGGACTTGTCCTTGTTATCGTTTCCTACACCGTATCCATCTTTCACGTCGTAAAAATCCGCCGGAATGAAGGAGTGCTGGGGTCAGAAGACCAAACCGTTATTCGTCTCGTTCACTACCTCAGCGAGCAGAATGTGCAGGATGCTTTCAACAAGCTGGCGCGTGACTACGAAGCGCTGCATCCCGGGGTGGATATCTATATCCAGTCTGTCCCTTTCCGGGCCTATCAGCAGTGGCTCAATACCCAGCAGATTGGAGGCACCACTCCGGACCTTTTTCAACTCGAAGAACGTGGTGACTGGACGATGGCATCCAAATTCCAGGAAGTATTGACGCCCTACGTGGGGGAAACGAATCCCTATAACGCAGGCACGGAACTGGAAGGAATCCCGTGGCGGGACACCTATACCGATGGCATGGAAGGCGGCTACTTTTACTCCCTGCTGGAGTTCTACGCCATGCCCATAACCATTGAAAACGAACGCATCTTTTACAACAAGGACCTCTTTAAAAAGGCTACCGGCAGTGATGAACCGCCGCAAAATTTCCAGCAATGGATGGAAATCTGCGCCGCTATCAAGGATTACGCCGACAAGCAGGGAAAGAAAATATTCCCCATCGCCGCGACTAGGGAAAACGCCCGCAAAAAGGGATTTCACACCCGCTATATCCAGGCCTTATGTGGCGGGTTATTGATCCCTTATGACGTCAACGCCGGTGGAGGCCCCACTTCACAGGGCCTGCTCTGGAGCCTGCAAAACGGCACCCTCGATCTCAAACAGGACAGGATGCGGGCAGCCTACGATTTACAAATCGAACTGGCGGCAAATTTCCAACCCGGATTTATCAGCAATATGGCTGACCAGGCCCGTTTTCTCTTTGTTCAGGAACACGCCGCCATGGCTCTGGGCAACACCTATGATATGACCATCTTTAATGAATCGGCCAAGTTTCCCGTG